>VXPI01000145.1:3578-4193 GCA_009839585.1 Gammaproteobacteria bacterium | reverse complement strand
AATAGAATCAGACAATCCATATGCTCACGATTTGCTGGATCGAAAACCGCTTGTAGATTCTCTGTCCAGATTGATTAGGAATCGGGATATTCCTTTCGCACTATCCCTTGATTCTCCTTTTGGTACAGGAAAGACCACACTGGTCAGGATGTTGATGACAGATCTCAAAAGCAAAGGGGTTCATTGTATATATTTCAATGCTTGGGAGGTCGATTTTGCTACAGATCCTCTCGTAGCATTGATTTCATTTATTGACGATATCGAACTCAATAAAGACGATGAAAATGAATATCGAAAAAAATTTGAGGCAGTCAAGAAACTTACGGGCTATATTGTGAAGAGAGGAGCAGTCATAGGAATGAAAGCAATAACGGGCGGAGTTGTTAATATAGATGGTAACTACTCGCCCCCTGCCTGAACACTCAGCAGGGGGCGAGTAGTTACGGCATTACTAAGATTAGGAAGTGGTATGCGAAGTCAGAAATTCGGCTGGTAGAGATAGACGAATCGAACATAAACAATATTATGGCAGATATGGTGATTGCTTCACCGTCTAAAATAGAAAGACTTCGAAAAATGCCACCATTAACCTGAAGTTCTGAACAGTTATTGAAT
>VXPI01000145.1:0-3568 GCA_009839585.1 Gammaproteobacteria bacterium | reverse complement strand
TCCGTGCATAATCATGCCGATACGGAAAATATCCTGGCTGTTTTTTTAAGGGTTAGTGCCTACTCTGATGCCCTGGCGCGCAGACCGGTGATATTGGTGCCATTTTCTGCAGTTCATCCGATTCGGTGTCCATGTCGAACTCGGCTACGGTATCTTCGATCTGGTAGCGGTGCTACATGAGCGTATCGAAGCCATGGACGGCGATACCGTCTTCCAGCAGCCGCCTCCAACTTGCCATGAATGCGGTTTTTCTGCTTCACCAACCAGTCCTTGGCGGCATACGACTCGTCGACTTCGGTAACCTCGTAGTGTTTGACCAGGGTGGTAGCCAGTTTGGTATGTAGCTGGATGATGCAGGCAACGATCATGACACACGCCAGGTTCCGTTCCCCGTCTGCCGTGGAGCTGATCAGGTCGATGGCATGATCATCCATGGGAGCTAAACTGAGTAAGTATGCGTTGCTTTACCCTGCTATGTCTATCGACGTAGGTTTCGCGAAGCAGGTGAGCTGGTAGGTTTTGCCATTCCTCATCTTCAGGGGGAAGGTAGATAGTAATCACGGCAATTGTCCATAAGTATGACATGCGGAGATTGTCAACCGCCTCCTAACCCTTTGTAATACACCATTACTCAAGGATGACCAACTCACCAGTGGTGTTGTGTTTCATAGTGGAATTGGGGAGGTCTTTGAAGTTTGGCTGTGAGAAGTTCACCGACCTCTGCGGCTTAACAGGTTACATGCACACAGTAATCTGCCGGCTCGGTATCGAATGGCCACACCCACTCTCAAAATACCGCGGATCGGCCCCCTTCTGCCAAGAAAGTTCAACGCTCTGGGACAGTGCTTCAACCAAGGGAAAATTCTGAGCCACAATCCGACTTCCTTTTCTTTCTTTTCTTGATATCCGATCGTGCTTGAGAGATCAGCCGAAAGCACAAGTTGGGGATCAACAATATACGTATTCAACAACCTGTATTTTCCCGTATAGTGGTCGATAGGTCTATGCAAATTCCTAGTTAGCCTTAGTAACTTTCTGGCACCTTCAAAACTAACTATATAACCTCTTGTAAAACGGATATGACCGAGACCCTTGGGCTGTTTCAGGCTGACCTTTCCATGAAATTCCTGCACCATGTTCAAGGATCTAGCGCGTATGTTATAACCCAGAAAAACGATATCCCAATCTTTGGGAAAGTCGCGATATTCTTCTATGGGCAACAAGACCATCTTGTCTACGAGCGCATCGTCTTCGAGAATCACCATGGCCTCGATATCATTATCGAGAATTTCCTGATAGAGTCTGATATGACTGAATGCACAACCAATTTCTCCCGGGCTGAGATGACGGCCTCTACGAGATAGTGCGGTATCTGCACTGTAGATCTCATCAATTTCATCTTGGGTAAGGAGATCGCCATTCACGGCCGGAAAAATTCTGTAATCCAGCCCCAAGGCCGCCATTTGCTCCTGCATGTGCAAACGTCTCTCGGTCGAGGTTTCAAGATTGATGATACGAACAGGCAACATGGTATTGAAGCACCTAGTGGCTATTTGATATGCTTGGGCGGAAGGGGTAGTTTGATTGAGCCTTTTTTCAACCCTTCGTTTAAGTGACAAAATCACCTGGCTCGATAATTTTGCAAGTTCCTCTTATGAAAATCAATATCGCAATAAGCATCAATAGATATGTGGTCAACTTATCTTATTAATATGCCCGCAAACACCGAGAGACTTCGCAACAGCGAAGCACAATTCGTCGACCTGGGAATTAAATTCGAACGAATCAATGCTGTAGACGGCAGGATGTTATCGGAACAAGATATCCAAAATGTATACGATGCAGAGGCCAATAGATATCGTGCACGAAACCCTCTCGTAGCATCGGAGATTGGATGCTATCTAAGTCATATTGAAGCCTGGAAAAAAATTTCACAAGGAAATTTTAAAGGTGGCTTCATATTTGAGGATGATTTTCGGGCATCCGATAATTTGGGAATATTGATGGAACTTCTGTCGGAAGATACCGATAGCTGGGACATAGTAAAGCTCTTCAGCCTAAAGACCAATCTAAAATGTATTGCTCGCCGCCCGCTAGGTAAGGACCATAGTATCGCAACGCCCTACAAGGTTCCTAACGGCACCATTGGCTATGGGATCAGGAAATCAGCCGCCAAGAGACTCCTTGATTGTTCCATACCTTTTTTCCGCCCAATAGACGAGGATCACAAGTTCTTTTGGGAAAAGGGGTTACGGGTAGCATTGGTGCTACCTCCTCCCTTGACGATCGGTGACGAGCAAACAGCGACCGGAACCATCCAGGATGATCGTCGTACCACAAAACCGACCCGGTTTACGAAAAAACTGCATCAAGGAATTCGTAATCTGCTTTATCAAATCCGCTACAAGGCATTGTTACACTGGCACAGGCGATGACCGTAACTTCGGCTCCGTCCGTGACCGAGGATCAATCTAACCATACAGTGATTCTGGAACCGCCTAAATTTTTACTCTGTGGGTACTATAATACTCTAAAATTGCCGATCCTCATCCAGAGTTCTTGGCTATTTTAAATTCTACTTTCAGCCATATCTCGTTCGTCTAAGGTTCAGTTTCTTCTTTTATGTCTATGATCGATTCCACAACCTCACTGCCCCACATTGGAACTTATTGGTATGGTTCTGCTCTCGGGCCATTAGAGCGAGCTTGCTTGATTTCCATGCTTGATCAAGGGCACAAGGTTACACTTTTTTGTCACGGAAGTGTTGATCGTGTCCCCGAAGGAGTTGAAATTATGGATGCGAGAGAGGTGACGGGGAACAGGCAAGTTATCATGTATTTGAAAGATGAGAATAAATCAACACATCCCTCAAGACCCGCATTATTTTCCAACTTGTTTCGTTATCACATGATTGCTCAACTCGGATGGACATGGTTGGATCTAGATTGTTTTCTGCTAAAGCCATTACAGTCCCAAAGCCCCTACATATTTGCCTGGGAAGATAGCAAGCTCATTTGTAACGCGACGCTTGCGCTTCCAAAATCATCTTCTACGCTCAAGAACCTGCTAGAATTTTGCGGTCATGAATATCCGATTCCTCCATTTTTTCCGTTGAAATGGAAGCTAAAACTCCATTTCAGAAAAGTAATTGGCAATCCAATTCATGTGTCATATCAAAAGTGGGGCGTATGGGGGCCACGGGCCTTGACCTATTTTTTAAAAGAAAACAAGGAAGATCATCATGCACTTGACACAAAGTTGCTCTATCCGATTCACTGGAAAGATGTAAGTCTATTTCATTTGCCAAGTGATGAGTTGAAGGAATCATACTTAAAAGACGCTATGTCGGTTCACCTGTGGGGGTCAAAGATAAAGAAGACAGGACTTGATAAATTCGGCCCCGAAAAAAGTTTCTTGAAAGAAATTATGAGAATTGGAGGAGAATAAAAAACATATCTACTATCCTTTTCGGGCCGACATTTTTGACGAAATTCCTGCATCTGTCCGACCAACTTGAGACTTACTATGAGATATCAATACTGGGGGCTTCCAGACCATGGGCATACGT
>VXPI01000187.1 GCA_009839585.1 Gammaproteobacteria bacterium | reverse complement strand
CCGGCTGAACGTTTGAATGCCCGTTGGCAACAGGCGGCGTTCTGTCTGAACCTTTTCATTCATGATGCAATCATCTTACCATAGTGGGCCGGACCATATACCCTAATCTCAAAATAGAGATTAAGGGGACCAGGCAATAATGGTCGTTTATATTAACCTTTTATTTATTAGTTCAGAGGAACAGTCTACGGGAAATCTTTCGGTCATGCAGACGGAACAGAACTGATTCATTTCATGCGGTTTTTCTACCGTTTACTGAATGACAGGCAATCTGAATTCGGAAACTTGAAGCGCAGACTTTCTGGCAGAGCATCCAAGATTCGCATAAATGCGTCGCGCATACAAAACCGTTCTCGCTTACAACAGGAACTTGCCAGCCTGGAAAGTTCAAGTCGATAACGACGAGCGGGGAGCGGGCTACAATGTACCTTCCTGAAAAATACCGGATGCCGGCCCGGAATCAGGACACGACAATTTCTGTACGGTACAGCGGAAGACGGCCTGTCTGCGAAGGAGTCTCGACTCCGTATTACCATCGTACCGTAAACTCGACACCGATGCGGGGAGATGAATCCGCGCCATCTCCCTCGCCCATGGACATGGTTACATCAAGAGAAGTATCCAGTGCGCCTTCCCTGTAGGCGGGCAAAAGACTCCAGCCAAAAATCCAGTCCTTTCCTGACCCGGAAAACTCGAGTCCGACCCGTGAGCTGGCAATATAGCGCCCTTCAAGAACACGACGACCATATGCCACCTCCATCACTCTGCTACCGCCCCCTCCCGAACCGGGATCTTCTTCCGGCGGACCTGCCTGGAATATTGACTCGATTCCTCCGGATCCGGTTTCACCATACTCCTGTCTGAAAGCAAAAGAGAGACCGAGTTCCGTTTCCGGTTCCGGATCCCATTCAAGTGAAACATTGTGCCCCCGGCTACGGAAGTTCCGGTCTTCATGGTGAATCAGCCCTTTCATCCCTGCCGTGAGTCCAAATTCCCGGGAAGCATCCCGCCATTCGACCTCTGCCCCGACTTCAATTCCCCATCCGGTCTCGGCATCGCCGCCATCGTGGCGAGCACCAATTTCCCATTTTGGCGTAAAGGTTCCACCCCGGGAAAGTTCCCGGGTCCAGTCACCCTCTAGACCCAGCCTGAAGCGGGTAATCTCTGCCTCTGTCTCCAAAAGACCCTGAACAGCCTTCGAGGAGGTCCGCGACCATAGTACATCTGACTTCGCCGTTAACCCGAACCCTCCTTCTGCCGGAGGCTCAACTAGTTTTCCGGTCATGCCCAACGCAATCATCCCCCATGCAATATCAGTCTCGATGACCGAGTCAGATTCCGGTGCTACCGTTACATCCCCCTGACCGACCCCAAGAACACCCCACACCGTACGCCCCTTGTCCAGACGTTTATGGGCATAGGGGGAGAGGGCAACCAGGGAGGATTCAATCCTGCCTCCTGTCCCTGAAGTCCAGGTTCCTTCTGCTTCAGTCAGGCTCAAGGTCATGCCCATTAGCAAGTCCCTGCTGGAAACGTCCGTTCCCAGAAAGCCCATCGTCACATCCCCGTCCAGGTCAACACCTTCTCCAGAGGCAGAAGACATGTCGGTACCACTGAAACTTGCCTCAGCGGTTCGTCCCCACATCGAGTAGGTACGACCCTGGCTGTCCTCCACCCCGGTCCATGTAAAATCACTGCGCATCATCAGCTCGCGTAGAGAAAGCTCCTCTCCATTATCCATGTCGGAATCATTTCCATGGTATTCATCATTGCCAAGGTAGCGTCCAGATTTGTCATCCAGGTTCCATTCATCAGACTCCCGATTCCCTGTACCGTCAAATGCTGCACCGCCGAGGGCCCCTGAAAAGCCCGTCACTCTCTCGCCCTCCCGGCGATCAAGCACTGCCTCGACTACCTGTTCCGCCACTGTACGACCGAAACGTCCCAGCCATGCCTTTGGTATTGGATCACTGCCGCCCCGGATCGTCAGCACCACATCTTCCGGATCGTCAATGCCAAATTCCGAAGCGATACCCGATACTAATTCTGAAGCGATACCCGATACTACCACCAACTTATCCGGATCACTGATATCATTGTCTACGGCTGTCAATGACACTGTTCCCGTACTCTCTCTCTGCCCCGCTGGGATCCTCAGCATTGATCCTGACTGCGTTACCGGTGCCTCATCCGGAACCATCACTTCAACCGTCACGTCAGAATGCTTCAACGACGACAATCTCGCTGTTACCATACTCCTGTTCATCGATCCGGCTTCATCAATAGCATCCGGGGACAAAACCAGGGACACCGTAGTGTCATCATCAATTAGGGAGATGGGAATCGGGTTATGCACAGTCAGGTTGCTGACCGACGTAGTGCCGGAAACCATGATGGTCTCATCACCCTCATCCGCTGTATCATTCACCGGAATAAGCATGAAGCGCCTACTGGCGCCCTGTTGATGCGTACCGATCGTAAGGGTGAAATCGGGTACGCGCACGAAGTCATCAGACTTCATCGCGGTACCGTTACCGACAGAGATGATCACATCGGTAGGTTCGCCCCGGGTGCCTTCGTCAAAGCGGGCAGTTACCATGATAGCCTGAGCGCCCCTATGCTCGTATACACTGCTCGGTGATAAAGTCAGAAACAGGTCCATCGGGATAGGATCCATATTGTGAATGCTAACTGATGCTGATGTCACGGTGAAATTTTCAATGGTCGATGTACCCGAAACAATGACAGTCTCTTCACCCTCTTCGGTTAGATCATCCACCGGAAACAGATCGAACATGGCCTCTCCGCTTGTCTTTCCGGCATCAATGGTGAGCGTGAAGTCAGCGACTTCAGCAAAGTCGTCAGCCTGCGCCGTACCGGGATCCACGGAAATGACCAGTACCGTGTCATCCGGCCTTGGCGCTCCAGTGAGCCTGGCTGTAACCTTAATGACTGTCTTCCCGTCCTCTTCCATGACCTTGCTGGGAGAAACACTCAGGATGGCACCGGCTGCGGTCGTATCGTCGTCAATAATGGTTCCCGTACCATCAAGCGATTCCCCGCCTCCCGCAAGCGTCGAATTCGAAGGAGACGACAGGCGCAGGACCACTGTCTCGTTGCCCTCGTCAACCGTATCGCCATTCACGCTGACTGTGACCGTCTTTTCCGTGTCCCCGGCAGGGAAACTGAGCGTGCCCGGACCAATGGCCGTATAGTCGGCGGGCGTGGCTGCCGTACCCGTGCCCGCATCAGCGTAGTCGACAGACACCGTCTGGCTACTCGCCCCGGACAGGGTAACCCGGAAGATCAGGTTCCGGCTACCGGTGTCACCTTCGGTGACGCTGGGAGCGCTGATGGAAAGAACCGGCATGTCGCTACTGTCCGTGATGTCGATGCCCGTACCCGTAACTGGTACGCTGCCGGCACTGCCCGTGATGGCCAGACGCTCCACATCTTCGTCAAGAGCATCCTCTTCCGGATCCAGCATGAAGGTGCCAGTTGCACTCAGGGAGCCGGCAACAACAAGAATGCTGAAATCATCCACTTCGGCATAGTCGGTGCCCTCGGTGGCACTGTCGCCGGACTCGCCAACCTGGACAAGCACCGTCGTGTCCTGCCCGAAGGCAGTGCCACCGTCAACCGCCGCCGTCACGGTTACGGTTACAGTATCAGCATCTTCTGCAATACTGGACGTATCAACGGAAAGCGTGATGCCATTCGATGCATCATCGTCATCATTGACGGTGACATCAACCGGAGAGGCCGTCTCGCCTTCATAGTCGGTGCCCACGGCACTGACCGTATGGGCAATCGTCGCAGTCCGCATGTCTCCGGAATTGTCGATGTCATCCGCCACGGATGTGACCGTGACCGTCTTTTCTCCCCAGTCCGATGCCGTGAACTCAATGCTGGAATTACTCAGAGTGACCACCTCGGTATCACCACTCTCCAGACTGACGGTCACCGTGCCGGTCGGTTCGCTATCCAGTGCAACAGTGTAGGTCTTTTCTGTTTCATTGACATCCGGGGTGTCCGGGTCATCAGCTTCATCAAGTGCCAGCGTGACCGGGGACACGGTAATACCGCGTACGTCATCGTCAGTGACCGTCAGGGTCACGTCGGCCGGTGCGGCCACGCCGTGGCCGCCGCTGGCGGCGGCCGACACGGTCACGCTGCGGTCGGGGGCATCCACGTCATTGTCCATCGCCGTGACGGTCACCGTGCCGGTACTCGCGGTGCTGCCCGCGGCGATGCTCAGGGTCCTGTCGGTGCTGAGC
>VXPI01000370.1 GCA_009839585.1 Gammaproteobacteria bacterium | reverse complement strand
ACGTTCCACAATCTTCAATCTTGAGCAATTCCAACCCACTCGGCACCGGTGAGGTCCTGCAACTCATCCGGCGTAAGGGAAAACAGGGAATTCGGAGTGCCGGCTGCCGCCCAGATCACCGGATTCATCTTCAGGTCCCGGTCGAGGAGAGTGGTGACTGGTTTGCCATGGGCAACTGGAGGGATTCCGCCGATTGCATAACCGGTGTGTTTCCGGGCAAAGTCGGCATCCGCACGCTCCAGCTTGCCGCCGAGCACTTTTCCGGCTTTCTCCAGATCAACCCGATTTCTTCCTGATGCAATGATCAGTACCGGTTCCTGATTGTCGCGATTTCGGAAAATGAGTGATTTGGCAATGCATGCAACATCGCAGTTGACAGCCTTTGCTGCTTCTGCTGCTGTCCGCGTGGTCTCGGGAATTTGCTGAACCCTGAGGTCGAAGCCTCTGGAATTCAGGTAAGCCTGAACTTTCCGCGTGCTTGATTTGAGTGTCTCAGCCACTGGAATATCACCGGACTATGAAGCCATACACAACTACTTGTCCTGACTCTGGTCCAGGTCATCCTCATGGATGTGGTGCCCCCATGCCTTTTTGGCATACAGGTATTTTCGATTCCATGGCGTAACTCCGGCAATGTGTTTTTGCACGGTCAATTCGGTTAGTCCCGCCTTGGTCAGGTCATCGACCTTTTTCGGGTTGTTGGTGAGCAGTCGCATCGGACGATTCCCAATGAAGTGCAAGAGCAGGGCAGCGGCGTCCGAAAAATCTCTCGAATCTGCCGGTAGCCCTAAAGACTGGTTGGCCTGATAGGTATTCTCTCCTGAATCCTGTAGAAGATAAGTGGCAGCCTTGGCCCACAAGCCGATTCCACGACCTTCGTGGCCAGCCATGTAAATGATCACTCCACCCGTTTCCTCTTCATTCATGGCCTGAATGGCCGCATTTAGCTGTGGTCCGCATTCACAGCGAAGGGAGCCGAACACATCGCCCGTCAGACAGTTTGAGTGGACTCGGACCAGCGGGTTTTTCGATTCCAGTGCGTTGCCGATAATGAGCACACTGTTCACAGCCATTGGCTTGGCCAGATTGGCAAACAGGTTTTGTCCATCATGCAGACGGAGTTTTTCAGCGAGCTCCTCTACTTCGTCGAGTTCAGTTCCTCTGACCGCAGCATACCAGTCGACATGACATTGTTCGTCGGAAATCGATAGCGGAAGCGGGATTGGGCCGAGCAGGTTGATGGTTAATTCACCTCGATTCAAGGGAGCATCAATGTCCAGAGACTCGCCGAGTTCGTTAATCCTGAACAACTGACCTTGATCAATCAGTTTTTCTCGTACAGAAGGGTTGAGATAAGTGAACATGTGAACTTATGGTGCTTGATAATACCAATGAGCCATTAGACCCGGGTCGATTAATATCTGCTGACCCTGCCGGAGCCGGGCATCCAGGACACCATGACTGTTTCTGGATTGTGCTCAAAACAGGCTGGAGAGCAGATTATCAGATGGTTTGTGGGTTGCAGGTACAATTGCCGAAATGCGGATTTTAATGCATTGCAATGCGGAATATCCTGGTGTCTTCTTTTTCAGGATCATGGGTTTTTGAAGATACTGGAACCGGACTGGCATAGAATCAAGTAATTCCCCTATAATCCATATTCAAGGCAATAAATAAACTTCACAAGCCGAATGGGTTTTTGCCGCACTCGGCGAATTACCGGTAGATGCCAGGACAGGACCAGCCAGTACATGTTCATCATCCAGGGTCACGGAAATAGGTCGATATCATGATATACCTTATTATGGAACTTATGGGATTGCTGATTGTGGTCGCCTTGGGTGGTTTTGCCTTGGGCTGGTTATCTCGTGGGGTCAACGAGCGTGCGAAACGCAGGTTTCGCCGGAGATAATCGTCTCATCAAGTCTTTTGGGTCCGAGTATTCTGGCTTGAAAGCTGATCCCGGATTCGGAAATAGAACACCGAGGGTTTCAGAAACCACGGATTCCCCCGGTAATAGAATCGTCCCTTGAACTTATGCCTGTCAAGCGGGCTATCGTGCCCCTCTTGTCCTGCCACCCTAAGTCCCGTCTTTGCACCTAGATAGCTTGATAGCGAGATGCCGGAACCGCAATAACCCATACAATAATGAACGCCATCATGCACTCCCAGGTGCGGCAATTTATCAAAAGTATAGGCAACAAATCCCATCCAGGAGTGAGTAATTCGAATGTCAGTGAGCGATGGAAACCGGTCAAGCATCAATTCCCTGAGTTTTGGTGCGCTGATCGCTGGATCAGTTTCACGAATCGAGACACGCCCTCCAAACAGGATTCTCTCTTGATCAGGACAGGCTCGATAGTAGACAACCAGTTTCAGGGTATCAGTGATTACCCGGTTCGTTGGCAGCAATTCACCGATCATCCCTCCGGGTAGTGGTTCTGTAGCGATAATATAAGAGCCGATCGGGATAATTCGCCTTTGCATCCATGGCGTCGGGTTTCCGGTGTATCCATTGGTCGCAACGATTACATCCCGGGCCTGGATCGTACCTTTGGTTGTTGAGACATGAAAGACGCCGTTTTGTTTCTGGATATTGATGCCCCGACAGTGGGTGATAATCTGGCAGCCCTGTGTTACCGCCGTATTCAGCATTCCCTGATGATAACGAGCCGGATCGATTGAGGAGCAGCCAGGATTGACCGTGCCGCCGTAGTAATAGTTCGAACCAATTTCTGCTCTTTGCTGTTCGATATTGATCGTATGGATTCCCTTGCTCAAGAATTCGGGTGTCTCCTCAAGCGTCCTGCACATATTCTGGAATTCCTGTGGCGAGTGTGCCCCGTGAAAACGCCCTGTATTTTGATAGTCACAATCAATATTGTTTTGCTGAATAAAGTCCTCGACCCATTGCACAGATTCTTTGCCGGTATTGATTATGGCTAATGCCTGGTCTTTTCCGAATTGTCGACAGAGTTCGGGATAGGAAGACTTGATACTGGTGCTGACTTGCCCGCCGTTTCGGGTACTGCATCCCCAACCCGCATCTTCTGCATCAATGACCACGGTTTGCAGATTGTGTCGAGTGGTCTGGATTGCCGCCGACAAACCCGTATATCCCGATCCCAGAATCACCACATCGGATGATTTTGGGAGTGGGCAGTCCTGAATCTCCGGGCGAGGTGTTCGCTCCCACCAGTAGGGCTTGCCCGCATAATCCCCTGAAAAAACTTTTTTGTTCATGCTGAACTGATACAGTAAGCTGCCTGATCCAGCCATTCAGGATTGATTTCCACGCCCCATCCGGGAACGTTTGTAACAGTTACATGTCCACCATCAACCTGATACGGGCTTTCGGTAAAGAGGTCCTGTTGCCAAGGGTAATAGTCCTCGCCTTCAATGGAAAGTTCCAGGTAATTCCCTGCATTGGGAATCGCTCTCAAAAGATGCATGGTAAACAGGGTCACCATTGACAGATTTGCAGAATGGGGTGTACAGGGAAGTCCTTTTTCCGCAGCCATTTTGGCAACTTCCAGAGTTCGGGCCAGCCCCCCGGTATAGCAGATGTCCGGTTGTACGATATCAACAGCATGTCCATCAATCATGTGACGCCATCGGGGTAGTTCACATTCCTGTTCCCCGCCCGTGACGTCAATGTTCAGGGATTCTCTCACCCTGCGGGTTTGTTCAAATTCCCAATAGGGGCAAGGTTCCTCAAAATGGCAGAACTGTCCGTCTTCAAGCATTTTCCCGATATTGATTGCCCTTGCCGGAGAGTAGCAGGAGTTGGCATCTGCCAGCAGTGCCGATTGGCCTCCGAATGCCCGGCTCATGACCTCGATCATTTTTTCGGTTCTGCCTGGCCATTCATCCCGATCATGCCCGCACTCGGAACCGATACGAACCTTGAATGCATCGAATCCCTTTTTTTCAGCAAGTTCCAGCATGCGGGAAACTTCCTGTTCGGGCTTGATATCCCTCTTCATGGATGAAGCATAAGCACGAACGGGTCCAGGTGTGCCGCCAATTAATGAACACACCGGTAATTCCCTGAGTCGACCCTGCAAATCCCAGATTGCAGTATCCAGACCAGCCAGAGCACGTCGTAGATAAGAACCCGGGAATTTGTGTTCAAGTTCCGTGATGCGCGTGATCAGTGCCAGCACATCGGACACCCCCCATCCCAAAGCGTGCGGAGCAACCTGTCGATGGAGGATTAATGATGTGATATCAGCATTGTAGGTGGAGATCTGTCCCCAACCGGAATCGCCAGTTTCG
>VXPI01000081.1 GCA_009839585.1 Gammaproteobacteria bacterium | reverse complement strand
GCCTTCGAGTGGCTCCAATGCAAGTTCCGGCTCAGACAAGCGGGCAAGATCTCTCGGTCTTTCCAAATCGAATATATGGCAACTCCCTGTCCACTGTCCAGCCACCTGTTTTGCCAGAGTAGTTTTTCCGACTTGCCTGGCACCCAGGAGGAGGACGACAGGGTTATCTCGCAGTAGCCTCTTTATACGATTCAGGTGGTATGTACGCTCGATCATGCATTGATTATAACCTGAAATTTGATAGATGGACTTACATATTTCAAGCAGTATTCCAGATCAAGTAGTTTTCTCTCGACTTCCCACCAGCTGCAATTCCTGTAAGGATACAAAACCATCGTACTGTTCCAAAAAATTTTTCAGTGAAGCATGTGTGCAAGATGCCACATGGATGGAACTGAAAACAGTGCGGAAGGGGTTAGTACATCTTGTTCGATTGTCAGCCGAATCGATAAAACAGCTTAATGCTCTACTTCTCTTTTTCTTGCCAGCAACAATCCATCGCCAACAGCAATCATTGAACTGTCAACTCTTGTATCTTTGGCAATCAAACGTGTCAACTCACGAATTGCCTCTGTATCTGCCTCTGTATTGTCAGGGTCGGCCACAGCACCGCCCCAGAATGCATTATCGACAATGACCAGACCACCGGGGCGCAGTAGTTGCAGGGATCGTTCATAGTAGGCAACCCCATTTTCCTTGTCGGCATCAATGAAGACAATATCGACAGTATCCCTGAAATCCGAGTTGAGCAATTCATCCAGAGTATCCAGAGCCGATGCAAGACGAAGATCGATCTTGTCATCTACATTAGCATGTTCCCAATACGGTCTACCGACAGATGTCCATTCGCTGGAAACATCACAGGCAATCAACTTGCCATCCACCGGAAGTGCCTGAGCCATTGCCAAGGCACTATATCCTGTAAAGGTTCCGATCTCTACTATGGACCTGGCCCCCATCAATTTGACCATTAATGCCATGAATTGGCCTTGGTCCGGAGAAATCTGCATCATGGAATGCTCCATGGTAGACGTTGTCTCCCGGAGCAAGCGCAAGGATTCGGACTCATCAAGCATATTGTTCAGAATATAGCGGTACATTTGTTCCGGGTTCTGGATCGGATTCTTAGCCATAATTTCAATCGTTATAAAAAGTTACGGAAAAACGGATGACATGGTTTCTCGATGGCTTATCGGTAGTGTCGATATCTTCACCACCCGGCAGGCGATGGGATTTCCTACCCCATAGAGAATAATATTAATTGCAAAAATTCTACTCGATAAACTTCGAGGTAGTAAACGCGGCTGCACTTATCACACTGGTTTCAATATTCTCCGGAATGTTTCCTGAAAAGCTGGAATTTTAGGGTTTATCGTTCAGTACTTGAGCGTGTAGCGGAATATCGCAAGGAAACTACCTTAATTTCTATCGCCCCCCGTTTCGTTGGGTATGTACAGCAAAAAAGCCTTTCGATAACTGAATGAGGGTTACTCACAAAATCCCGGTTAAGCAATGGAACAGGTGGCTGATCATCACGAAGCCGAGTCTGAAATAGACCAGGCAATGCTCTTGTGGTCTGTATTTGATTCATCTCGGCGCGTGGGATTGTCCTATTACAAGTTCGTGCCAAATCGATCTCTGCGGTGTGGTGTGTTGTAGTCGATATCGGGGCCGGCCGGTACGACTTGCGTAGGATTGATCATGGAATGGCTGAAATGGTAATGCCGCTTGATATGAAGAAAGTTCACCGTTTCAGCGATGCCGGGCCATTGATAGAGTTCGCGCGTATAGCCGGAAAGATTCGAATAGTCTTCCAAACGTTGCCGATTGCACTTGAAGTGCCCATGGTAGACTGCATCGAATCGAATCAGTGTCGTGAACAGGCGCCAGTCGGCCTCGGTGATCTGACCACCAACGAGATACCGCTGCTGGGACAGGCTCGACTCGACCCAGTCCAATGCATCAAACAAGGCATGGTATGCCATCTCGTACGCGTCTTGCGTGGTTGCAAATCCTGCACGGTAAACACCGTTATTGATGTTTTCGTAGACACGTCCGTTGACAGTTTCGATCTCGACCCGCAGTGATTCAGGACAGTAGTCATCCTGATTGCCGGCCAGACCGTTGAACGAAGAGTTAAGCATCCGGATGATTTCGGATGATTCATTGTTGACGATACATTTCTGTTCCCGGTCCCAGAGAACGGGCACCGTAACTCGGCCCGAATACCGTGGCCGGCTAGTCGTGTAGAGCTGGTGCAGGTATTCCAGCCCATACAGATGATCCTCCGTGCCTCCCTGGTCACTGTTGAATATCCAGCCATGCTCCAGCATGTCGGGACTGACAACAGATACCGAGATGTGGTCGGTAAGCTGCTTGAGCCTCCTGAAAATCAGGGTTCGGTGGGCCCATGGACAGGCTAGGGAAACGTACAGATGATATCGCCCGGACTCAGCAGGAAACCCGGCCACTCCAGAAGGCCCGGCCCGGCCATCCGACGTGACCCAGTTTCGAAGCTGTGCGGCTTCGCGCTCGAAAATACCACCACTTTCCTTGGTGTTGTACCACTGGTTAGTCCATTTTCCATTGACAAGAAGCCCCATTGGATTGATCCCTGACAAATAATCCTCGACTGCCGCAGGACAATCCCGCGCCCCACAATACACTGGCTAATTTTTCGGAATAACCAGCTAGGCAGTATTGTAGCAGGTTGAAAAGATCCCGGGATTTTCCAGGTATCAATCCATATATGATCTCTGCATCCCTGTAAATGCCTATTTCACGATTAAAATTATCAATATGAAGTGGGTTAGCACAACCTTGCAATATGGCCACCTTCTCCAGCAAGTACTGCTTCAAGATACGGTGCCCGTCCATCTTCTATTTCGTGAATAGTTACCTCTTCTCTCGCACCAATAGCTTCCAGGCCATCGCCAAGCCAGTCGGGACAGTGGTGATAAAGTTGTAGCGATACTATCTTCCACCCCAGGTCTGCCATTCTGCTCGCAGGGTGAAAATCAACCTTCCACTGCATGCAAAGTGGGATAAAACCGGCAGCTGGCATGGTTCCATCTTTGCGAAATGCCACTTTCCATCGCAGTTCGTCACGGCTAGCCGAAATGATTGCCCCGAGCGGTACTGCGGACGATTGAACCAGTGATTCAAGATCAGAGGTATTAACGGCCCATGTCAGCAGTCTGGGCGACTCCTCCAGGGCATCTCGAACATGTGGGTCATCCAGTCCAAACCAGCGAGGGTGGCTAGGAGGATCCAGTGACCGGTCAATAGAAATGACCTCAAGATAAACATGTTCACCCAAAGCCATGACCGAGTTATGTGTGCCCATGAATTTGTGCTGTCCACCTCGCGGTATGTCAACTCCCAGTTTGTCCCGAATATACGAAACTCCCTGATCATGGGTTTTCGCAGCAATGACGATATGATCCAGTCTGGAAGACATCATGATCTTGAACCAACCCTGACGATTGTTTGTGATCGGGATTATAGCGGACTGCTTTCAACACTATCTGATTGCAGGGCATCTATCATGAGAATGGCAACAGGGCCGAGTCAACTTCACCCATAAGGTTGCGCATGAACTGAAAGATGCCCTCATCAACAGGATGTTATTAATCCCGAAACTGCAAGCCTGCCTGAATAAGATTGGTTACTGATCGACCAGTCATATCAACACGAGCAATGTCTTCTATTCTGGGGGTCATGACATCCATCACGGAGTCATCAACCAGATCATTCCACAATCCATACACCGAAGTTAGGTTGATAATCATCATATCCCGCGTGCTTGGCGCTTCCTCACACAACAGAATCCCTGCAATACGACGACGAATATCACGAAAGTGTACGCCATCCTCCAGAATAAAGTGATGACTACCCATAACAAAGTAACGACCGCCTGAGCGGTGCACCAGAATGCCTCGGTCAACCAGAAGCTCGGATAACTCCTGTTGAATGGCATCGGCCTCGGCACACAGGTTGTCAACCCAGTCGCTCGTATCGTGTCGAATTGCATTTTTTCCAATCCAGGATAATGCACGATCCAGGAATGGATACCCTGTCGTTGCAGGGTTGATAATGAACAAGCTTCCGTTATCGACCTTTATTCGTTTTTGCTCACATAAATCAAGCATAATTGCACTGGCCATCATTCCGCGCACGGACCGGGGAGACAGATCGTAATTGGCGCATCCGTTGTCATAATGCAGGATTAACAACAAGACTTCCTCGCTGATGGTAATCATGAAAGACTTATCAGCGACTGGA
>VXPI01000103.1 GCA_009839585.1 Gammaproteobacteria bacterium | reverse complement strand
CGCTCTGGGATGCGCCCGATCAAATACCGTTGCCAAATGCTGAAAATCCAGATGAGTGTAGATCTGGGTTTTAGAGATGTCCGAATGACCCAGCATTTCCTGAACCGCCCGCAAATCCCCGCTGGATTCAAGCAAATGACTTGCAAATGAATGACGGAGGGCATGGGGATGAACATGCTGACTGAATCCCTTCCTCCTCGCCCACTCGGTTAGCCGGGACTGAATCCCCCGAACACTTAGCCTGCCTCCCCGAAAATTGACAAACAATGCCCTCTCTTCCGGATTGGCATACTCTCCCCGGCGCTCAAGCCAGTCCTTGACCGCAGTGCGGGCCATGGCCCCTACCGGAACAATTCTTTCCTTGTTGCCCTTGCCAATCACCCGTATCTGGTTTTCTGCAAAGTCAATCGTATTAATGTCCAGAGAAGCAAGCTCCGAAAGCCTCAGGCCAGAGGAATAAAACAACTCGATAATCGCCCGGTCGCGAACGATATTCATTGACGTGCCAGCATCAATATTCTCGTCAAGCAAGGTATTTAAATCGTCAACACTCAATGTGTGGGGTAATTTTTGAGCCACTTTTGGAGCACTGATTCCGGTAAACGGATTCGACTTGACCGTATCCTCATTGATCAGGTAATCGAAGAATTTCCGACAGGACGAAAGCATCCGTCCGATCGACCTAGGTGAATGGCCGCGCTGAAACAAGCGAGCCGGGAAGGCTCTGGCCGTCGAGTCGTCTACGTCTTCCCAGCCGGCAACACCTCCACGCTCACTCAGGAACCGTTCCAGAATGATCAAGTCCTGGTGGAACGCCCGTATGGAATTATCCGAATATCTCCCCGCCTTGCTGATGGCACCAATAAACCGTTCAATGCTGTCAACGAGCTCACTCAACCGCTTGCTGTTTTCCGTTCAAATAGCTGCCAATCAGGCGGCCAATCCGGTTCAGGTAGAGAACGCCAAGTTCCGGATGGAACCGCTTGGCATCCGCTGAACCTAACACTATCACCCCCTTAATCAAGTCCCGATGTAGAATCGGCACGAAAGCACATGATCGGATGGACTGTTCTTCTTCACCGAAAATCCGTTCCAGCAAGGACTGCGATAACCGATCGTCACAGATACTGCTTCGGTGAGCGACCCTTTGCCGAATTTCGTCATAAAAATCCGGCTTCCCGGCATTGGCAGCCGGCTCCTCAAAAACAACCACTCGCTCGATATCGAATTCCTCGCCCAGCAGGTTTACTACAAAATCTATCGGATCACTGCTCGGGTGACCCTGGTCCAGCAACGTATTGCTGAATCCGGCCAGCATATCCTGCATCTCCTCAAGGTTTCTCGTGACTTCCAGAATATGCTGTATGGTTTTGTTCTGTTCTTCCTGTCGCTCGCTTAGCGTTTCTATCTGCTTCTTCAGAAAAACATTCCCTTGCCCCTCACCGGACGGCACAAAATCCGCAAACAGATCCCAGTTCCTGGAAATGAAACCCGGATTCTGCTCCAGAAAGTCATAAACATCCCGTGGATCAAGATCGGAAGATGAAGATGACTTGTTTGCTGAATTTTTTTCCATGATATTCTGTACGGGAATTTTACGTTAATTCAAGGCTGAAGAGTTGCACCTTCCCTTAAGCCCGGGATTTTACAGCCTGAAACTGGGATTTCCCAGTTCATGTCCCTGAACCCGTACATCTGATGTCATCCGGTAGATCGATCTGGCCTCGAAAAACTGTCTCAACCGCACCGGTCAGCCGCACAGGATTCCGTTCAGATGCCCAATCCACGGTTATACTCCCACCCGGCAAGTTCACGGTGACCTGCCGGCCCAGAATGCCCTCCCTGATTCCACATGCAACGGCTGCACAGGCCCCGCTTCCACACCCAAGCGTTTCACCGACCCCGCGCTCGAACACCCGCAAATTGACTTCATTGCGGGAAACAATCTGCCTGAACCCGACATTCACCCTTTCGGGAAAAACAGGGTGACTCTCAATACGCGGTCCCAGCCACTCGACATTCGCCTGCCTGTAGTCGGGCACATTAATCACACAGTGCGGATTTCCAATGGATACTGCCGCAAACTCAACCTCCCGACCTTCGACCAGAATCGTATATTCCCGTCTTTCAGCATCAACGGAAAGAGGAATCCTTTTCGGATCGAATTCCGGCAAGCCCATACTGGCAGTTACCGTTTGATCCGGATTCATCGTGATGTCCATATTGGTGGTAATTGTCTCAACCGCAATGATCGACTCATGAGACAAGCCCTGATCTTGCAGAAATCTCGCAAAGCACCGTACCCCGTTTCCACACTGTCCGACTTCACTTCCGTCTGCATTGAACACCGCCATTTTAAATGTGTTCGGCTGCTTTCCGGGTTCTGCAATAATGATCTGGTCACATCCGATGCCATAATGACGATCGGCAATTCTCCTGGCAAAATTCGCCGACATTCTGATATGCTGTCGAACACCATCAATCAGGACGAAATCATTGCCCAGGGACTGCATCTTGGTAAAGGCCAGAACGTTGTTGTTCATACAGACGCCAGAATCAAGTAAGCCACACCATCACGTTTGTCTGCACACATCCGACTCGCGCTGCTAAATGGAAAAAAATACCAATTTCGAAAGATTCCATCAAAGGATTCAGTCGTTTCCTTCCGTATTGAGGATAACCATTGGAATTGCATTGTTGATCGGTGGGATATTTGGCATGTTTCCAGTTCTGGGGTTCTGGATGTTTCCCCTGGGGCTGATCATCCTGTCAATTGATTTCCCCTGGGCACAACGGGCCTGTCGATATCTGGAGGACAAGATTCACCGATATACAGAAGCCCGCAAGAAGGCAAAAGGGAAGCATTGAGGCATTTTCAACAAGGCTGGACCAAACCCAACGTCAACTCCCTTAACTTTGCTCGGACTCTTCTACGGACCCAATAATTCTCATGCCCTTTAGAAGATTGACTGCCTGTAACAGTTGATTGTCGCCGCGTAGTCGCTGCGCAAGGGTCGTTTCCGATTGCTCGGCACCCTCTTCCGGTTCTGGGTCATCCATCACCTGCTCCAGATCCTCCCAGTAATCATAGTCGCCGTCTCTGGACAGCTGTGCCATGATATCCGGTGCGATCCCTTTCTTCTGAATCACCCTGTCATCGGGCGTGAAATAAAGTGAGGTGGTCAACTTCAAGGCTCGTCCATAATTAATGGGTATGATTGACTGAACAGAGCCTTTGCCAAACGTATTGGTTCCGACAATCACCGCCCGCTTGTGGTCCTGCAGTGCTCCGGCAACAATTTCAGAAGCCGATGCGGACCCCCCGTTGACCAGAATCACCATTGGCTTGGCATCAAGAATATCCCCAGGCTGCGCTGAATAGGTCTTGTTGGATAATTCGATACGCCCCTTGATGGAGACGATATCACCACCATCGAGAAACATGTCACTGATTTCTACCGCGCTCGAGAGAATCCCTCCGGGATTATTCCTGAGATCGAGAACCAGTCCGTCCAGACTTCCCTCGTTATCATCAATCAACGCCTTGATTTGCACTCTCATGTGCTGTGCGGTCCCGCTTTGAAAGCTCGACAGCCGCAGATAACCCAGCCCGGGCGCCAGCAACTCACTGCGCACACTCTGGATTTGAATCACGGATCTGACCAGCTCGACCTGGAGCAGGTCCGGCACGCCTTCACGTTGAATGGTTAACTCGATTTCCGTGCCAGGCTCACCCCGCATTTTGCTCAATGCTTCGCTAAGCGGTATCTTCAAAACGGAAACGCCGTCAATCTCAACGATAAAATCACCCGACTGCAATCCTGCTTCATCCGCAGGGGTGCCGTCTATCGGCGCCACAACCTTGATCAACCCATTTTCCTTGGTCACCTCAATACCGAGACCACCAAACTGGCCATCGGTATCGGTTTGCATTTGTTTGTATCCTACTGGCTCAAGAAAAGTCGAATGCGCATCCAGACCAGCCAGCATGCCGTTGATCGCGTACGTCAGCAAATCCTTTTCATCAATTTCCTCCACATAGTCAGCCTTGATCTTGCCGAAAACTTCGGCAAACATCTGTAACTCCTCAATCGGCAGACTATTGTTTTTTTCGGCGGCCTTGAGTGCAGGTGAAATTGCCATGACAATCCACAAACAAAACAACAGTGAGCGTTTAACAGGTGTTTTCATATCTTTGGATTTTCTCGCGTCGGTACGGTGATCTTAACAGATCGGTAATTATATAGTGTCTGCCCAGAAAACCCCGTTATTCTACCAGTGAAGGGAAGATTCTC
>VXPI01000050.1 GCA_009839585.1 Gammaproteobacteria bacterium | reverse complement strand
GTCCAGGCAGTTCAAGAGAGATGTCAAACGCGTGCAGAAACATGGCAAGGATATGACCAGCCCAAGACGTTGACTGGTTTTCCAGTCTGGAAACCAGCTTGCCAGCAACCTGCCGAGATCGTTCCCTGGAGGAAACTGGGAAGGGAGTGCCGGGATGCCCGCATCGAACCGGAGTGGTTGCTGTTGTATCGTGTAGTTGACGATGAATTGCGGCTTACTCGGACGGGAAGCCATGTCGACCTGTTTAACGATCAGGGCGAAATGTCGATAAAAAGCATGTACGGATTTTGAAAGGATGTATACTGGCATGATTGCGACAAATGTCATGCTCACACCTAACTCAAGGACTAGCAGCCACATCATGAAGAACAGGGTCATGGTTACTGGCGGAGCCGGGTATATCGGATCACACACCGTCTTGAAGTTGCTTCAGGCAGGTTGCCATGTCTGCGTAATTGACAATCTTTATTCCGGCCACGCTTGGGCGGTCCCTGAAGAAGCCGCATTCCTGCATCTGGATATTCATGACCGGGAAGGCATATCCAGGGCAATGGTTGATCATGAAATCGATTCGGTGATTCACTTTGCCGGACATATCGTAGTCCCGGAATCGGTTCAGAATCCTTCCAAGTATTTTCACAACAATGTACTCGGATCATTAAACCTTATCGAATGCTGCATTGATCACCAGGTCAATCGGTTCGTGTTCTCTTCAAGCGCAGCAGTTTACGGAATTCCAGGTTCCCGACAGGTACACGAAACCGGCAAATTGTGCCCCATCAATCCCTATGGCAGAAGCAAATTGATGACGGAGTGGATGCTTGAAGATTTCGCAAGATCTGTGAAAGGGTTCAGATATGCAGCCTTGCGATACTTCAATGTTGCCGGAGCGAACATGCAGGGAAGATTGGGTCAGTCAACAGCCAATGCCACGCACCTGATAAAGCTGGCATCGGAAGCGGCCTACGGCCTAAGGTCCAGTCTGTCTATCTTTGGAGATGACTATGACACGCCGGATGGCACATGTATCCGGGACTACATTCATGTGGACGATCTGGCCGATGCGCACCTGAAGGCGCTGGATTACATCGAAACCCGAAATCAGGACATCACGCTGAATTGCGGTTATGGACGTGGCTATAGCGTGAAAGAAGTCATCGATTGTGTCAAGTCGGTAAGCGGGCGTGATTTTCCTGTCAATATCGAGGCACGGCGGCCCGGCGACCCGCCCCAGCTCATTGCCAATTCAGACAGGATCCGGAATCTTGTGAAATGGGTGCCCAGGCACAATAATCTTGAAACGATCTGCCAATCTGCAATCGACTGGGAAGCCAGGCTGCTTGGAGGTACCCCGGAGCGATTCAGCATCTCGGACCTGGAACCATTGCAGTTGTAGATACGCACTTCCTATTCGGAGTCGGGAATCACGGCGGTTGCCTCAATCTCCATCACCCACTCCGGTCTTGCCAGGCCCTGGACAATTAACCCGGTCGATACCGGATAAATACCCTTCAGCCACTTGCCAATTGCCTGATAGACATCATCGCGGTGCTTGCGATCGGTGATATAGACCTGAATCCTGCAGATATGCTCCAGCCTGGCGCCTACTTCTTCAAGCAGTTGACTTACATTCTGCATTGCCCGGTCAGCCTGTGCATAGGCACCTTCTTCAGCAATGCTTTTGAAATCATCGATATCCTGGCCAACCTGTCCCCGCACAAAAACCATGGTGCCTTTTGCGCAAACCACCTGGCACAGATCGTTGTTGAGTTTCTGATTGGGATAGGTATCTTTTGTGTTGAATTTGCGGTGGCGGTAATGGATATCACTCATGACAGGCGTTTGTGGTAGGTGAATAACTGGCCCCTGATGCGTGCAAAATGATGCAAATAGCGATGCTCAAGGTGATCGGTATATTTTCAATAACTGTCCTTGACTCGGTACAGGATTGATCGGACGCAATTCGACATCCAGGCCGAGAAACCATTGCTGGATTCGCTTCAGACTGGGGTCATGTAACGACCTTGAAACATAGTCGATAACGCGGGGCATGTATTTCAGGTAAACGGGTTTATTGTCTCTTACCCAAAGCCGGGTAAATATGCCGGCAATCTTCATATGTCGAGCGGCACCAAATACGGAGCAATGCTGCAGGAAATTTTTGCAATCAACCTCCTTGTCTCTTAGTGACCAGTATAATTCGATCATGCTATTGAACAGTTCAAGTGAAATATCCCTGCGCGCATCTTCAAGCAGAGAGATAAAATCATAGGCACAGGATCCAATCAGTGCGTCCTGATAATCCAGTACTGCGCAATCATTTCCGACTTGCATCAGGTTATCGACATGGTAATCGCGAAGCACAAGACTGTCCTCCAGAGGTGGCAGCCGGTCATAGACTTCAAGCCACTCCTCAATAAATTTATCCCTGACAGTTTCAGGCACTCGTTCTCCTGCGGCTACTGGCAGATACCAATCCACAAATAACAGTGCCTCATCAATGAAATGCTGCCAGTCATAGTATGGGAGTGTAATGTCACAAGCCTTTGGGTTGTTATGCAAGTCGGCCAATACATGAATCGCTTGTGTGTACAGGGCAGTTTCGTCAGCACCTTCATCCAGAAGCCGCGTAAAGGTCTGGTCACCCAGGTCCTCGATCAGGGCAATCCCCTGGGATAAGTCATGGTTGTAGATTTTCGGGCACCGGATCCCAAGTTTTCGTAAATGAGCGCTAACCGAGATAAAGGCTGCCAGATTTTCCCTGTCTGGCGGGGCATCAAGCAGCATGGCCTTGCGTCCATCATGTTCCAGACGGTGGTACTGGCGAAAGGAAGCATCTGGCACAAGGCTTGTGATTTTGCATCCCAAATACCCTGCATTGGCCAGAAACTGGCGGACTGCCAGAAATTTTGCGTCATCCATTTAGTTGAGTAAGGACTTGACCCGCGACTCAAGGGATGATCTTTGTCTAGGGTCAGACATTGGAAGTCCATCCCGGTCAGTGATGAAAAAAGTATCTTCCGCTTTCTCACCAAGCGTGGAGACCTTGGCCGAGAGTAAGCGAACCTTTTGCTCGAACAGGGCGCGGGATACATTGTATAGAAGGCTAGGGCGATCCTGCGATGTGATCTCCATGGTTGTATGGCCTAAATCCTCATTGTCCTCGAAAACTACACGTGTAGGAACCTTGAACTGTTTTTTGACTCTCGGTAGGTTCAATGCAACAGGGCTGTATCCGTTCACGGATGACAACATGAATTGCCGGAGCTTTTCGCACTGTTGTTCTATCGACTGGCCGGTTACGGGACTGGGATCATTGTTGGTGGCAATAAAGATCATGATACTGAGGCCGGAGTTGGTGTGATGCATGCGTGCATCAAGAATTCCCAAACGCAAGCTATCCAGTGCTGCGGTCGCCCGAACCAGTTGATCTTCAAGCTCTGGAGTTACGATCAAAATTTGCTCGGCATCGATTTCCGGGCGATGTCGAACGGCCACCAGAGGCAGGTCTGACAGCGAGGCATTGCAGATTTGTTCAGCCTGCCAGGCTGAGGTGATTGGGGCATTACGCAAAAAATATTCCTGGTCCATCTGCGCCCAGAACTTGTTGAGACGATAGTTGTCTATTTCGGGGTCGACCAGTTTGCGAATTGCCTGTTTTCGTTGCTCCACGCGCTGCCCAATTGCTTCGGTGGACCCCAGTCCGGTACGGAATAACCGAGACGTGGCATGGTAGAGATTACTCAGAAGCCTTCCTTTCCATTCGTTCCACAGAGTATGGCTGGTACCCCGTATATCCGCTACAGTGAGCAGATAGAGGTTATCGAGGTGTTCCTGATCGCCCACTTGTTCGGCAAAACGTTCAATAATTCGCGGGTCCGAAGTATCATCCTTCTGGGCAGTGAACGACATCAGGAGATGATGGCGAACCAGCCAGCTTACAAAACCCGCATCGTATTCATTCATGCCCAGCCTGCGGCATAACGATAGTGCTATTTTCTCGCCAACTTCTGAATGATCCCGACCGCTACCCTTGCCGATGTCATGACACAGTGCTGCCAGAAACAGGCGCTCGCGCTGGTTAAGCTTGCTGATGATGTCCGAAAGGATTGGAAACTCGTGTCGGTACTCGTCTACCATCAATCGTCTGAGATTCCTGATCACAAATAGGGAATGGGTATCGACCGTAAAAATGTGAAACAAGTCATGCTGCATCTGGCCGACTATCTTTCCCCATTCCGGAAAGAACCGGCCCAGCACCCCATAGGTGTTCATGCGCCTTAAGGAATGCGTCAACCCCAGTGGGTGTTTGAATA
>VXPI01000315.1 GCA_009839585.1 Gammaproteobacteria bacterium | reverse complement strand
AGACAATGTGGCCGGCTTTTCTGCAACTGCAAGGCAGGGTAATTTCCCAGCAGTTTCCGTTGTCATGCAGGCAGGCCAATCCAGAATCCGCCTCGGCAAGTCTCATGTTTGACCCATCATATACGCCTTTTTGGTAAAATGAACAAAATCCTGACCGCACTAGCCAGACCGTCAATCCCGAACCCCATTGGCTGTATCGGGTTTTGCCATTTTCGAAATTTTCCCGAGGAATGCGTGCTGATCAAATGTCATATCCAGCCTTGCCCGCGGTCGATTCTCTTGCAATGCTGGCCTAGGGAAAATCACTCGTTCCAGGTGCCGATACCGTGCCATCCCTGACCGATGCAACCCTAGATGCATTCCATCTCCTGTTATCCGGGGATCCAGACTTGTGGGAAATTATAGGCATCTCCTTCAGGGTCTCCGGCACGGCCATTCTCGTTTCCGCACCTTTCGCCTTACTGACCGGATTCTTTCTCGCCTACTTCAAGTTTCCACTGAGACGGGTTCTCATTTCCCTGTTCAATACACTGCTTGCCTTTCCTGCCGTGGTGGTCGGACTCGTGGTATACCTCTTGCTATCCAATCAGGGGCCACTCGGGGACTGGAAACTTCTATTCACGCAAAGCGCAATGGTTATCGCTCAATCAATTCTTTGCATACCGATTCTGGTTTCCATGGGACACTCCGCCTTTCAGTCCGCTGATCAACGCGTCTGGGAGACAGCAAGAACCCTTGGCAAGACACCTGTTGCGGCATTTTTTGTGGTAGTCAACGAGGTAAAGTTCGGTCTGCTTGCATCCCTATTCGCTGGCTTCGGAAGGATTATTGCCGAAGTTGGCGCATCCATGATGGTCGGTGGCAATATCCTGCATTACACACGAAACATACCGACCGCAATTGCACTTGAAACCAGCAAGGGCAATTTCGCGCAAGGAATCGCACTTGGCATGGTTCTACTGTTTCTCGCCTTCTTTTTGAATGCGACGCTACAGTACTTTCAGGGCAAGGGGAGCCTTAACCATTGACCAACCCACAACAGATTACCTACTCCCTGCTGTCCAAGTCATGGAATGAAAAGCCATTGATTGATGGCGTGAACATCACGGCTACCTGCGGACAATTCAGTGTGCTTTGCGGAGAAAACGGTTCTGGCAAAACCACTTTGCTCAAGATCATGACCGGACTGGTCCGCCCTGATCATTGTCAGGTTCTCTTCAACGGAAAAACGTTCTCCTGGACAAGAGCCAGACCGCATTTGATCAAGCACACCCTGTATTTACATCAAACACCGTACATGTTCAGCGGTAGCGTATACCGGAACTTGACGCTGTCAATCAACCAGAGCGACAGCTCGGCCGTACAAAGAAAACGCATGGAAGAAGTTCTTGAAATGGTAGATCTTGATCAGCTTAAACACGAATCAGCCAAAACCCTCTCCGGCGGACAGCAACAGCGAGTTGCCCTGGCACGCGCATCCTTGAACGGCTCTTCATTTCTATTTCTGGATGAGCCGACTGCAAACATGGATACGGACTCGGTGAATCGTACCCTTGATTTTATGCAGAAATTAAAGCAAGGCGGCACGTCAATACTGGTCTGCACGCATAGTCCAGAGACTTTTGCGGGATTACTGGATCGTTTGCTGGTACTCGAAGATCACATCGTCCATGAGCAATGACGCCATGACCGAATCAAGCATCACAGGACTGGTACTCGCGGGCGGGCAAGCCCGCCGCATGGGCGGAGTGGACAAGGGCCTAATCGATATTGACGGCCAGACCATCGTTGAAAGAATCACCCGCAAACTCAAAGCACAATGTGCGGATGTGGTGATCAATGCAAATCGCAATCTCGAACAATACCGGCAATTTGGCTATGCAGTCATAGAAGATCAGATTGAAGGTTTTCAGGGCCCGCTTGCAGGCATGTTGAGTGTCCTGAAATCAATCCGGACAGAGTGGCTAATCACGGCACCCTGCGATGGGCCATTCTTGAGCAGTACCTATGCAGAATCCATGTTTCAGGCAGCCTGGTCCATTGGCGCCCCGATTGCCGTAGCAAAGGATCAAGAGCGGTTGCAGCCAGTCTACATGCTGTTGCACATATCAACCCGTGACTCACTTGAAGCATTTTTGAATTCGGGCGAACGCAAAATCGACAAATGGTTCTCCGGGTTCCGTTTCGCAGAAGTCCTGATCACCGACTGTGACGACATGTTCGAGAATATCAATACTCCCGAGCAACTGGAAGCTTGTCGAAAAAAACTGTCCGGAGGGCAATCCGGATACTGAACAGCCCTAGGCAAACTCAATCGTGATTCTGCGGTTTTGCCGTCCCTTGTTCTTGATGCTCTCTACCCTGACCTTGCCAATTTCACCACTGTTGGCAACATGGGTTCCGCCACATGCCTGCAAATCAGCCTCACCGAACTGCACCAGACGCACCATACCCGCTCCAGACGGCGGGCGAACTGACATGGTCTTTACGAGCTCCGGCCGGTCCCGCATTTCCTGGTCCGTGACCCAGGTGTACGACATTGGATGATTTTCTGCAATGACTCGATTCAATTTCTCTTCGAGGTCATCTCGAGACGGCGGATCCGGCAGGTCAAAATCCAGTCTGCCGCTTCCATCGCGTATCGAACCGCCAGTCACAGGCGCCGGAACAACGGCACACAGCATGTGCATGCAACTGTGCATGCGCATCAGCCGGTACCGACGCTCCCAGTCAATGTGCAGGGATATTCCCTCGCCCAGGGAAGGTAATTCTTCCCCCTCCTCCACAATGTGCAGAATACGATCATGCTCACGATCGTTTTGAGTATCCCGAATTCGAATCCGCTGGCCATTCTCGCGAACCGCATGGCCCGAATCACCGGGTTGTCCACCACCCGTCGGATAGAACACGGTCTGATCAACCACAAAGGCATTCCCGACAAGACCGGTTACCGTTGCTTCGCATTGTCGCAAATAGCCGTCTTTTCGAAATAGTTCTTCTGTCATCTCAATCCTTCATTGAATCGGATATCCGCTGCTGGATTTGTGCGGCTATCCTGACTGCCATCAACCCGTCCTGACCCGGAACCAGCGGCTCTCTACCGGTTCTTGCACAGTCAATGAAATCCTCGAGTTCTGCATTCAATGGCAATTCCGGAACCACCTTGATCGTGTTTTGTACCAGATCCGGAAATTCCGTATTGATCCCGGATTCACCCAGGCGAACCTCCTCGATCTGCTGGGACTGAAAGTCTAAACCAAAATAGTGGTCTTCAGCAAACACCCGAATACGCCGCATCGCATTTTTTGAAACCCGGCTGGCCGTAACATTGGCCACCGCTTTGCTGGCAAACTCAATGCGTGCATTGGCGATATCAACCCGATCGGTCAGCACCGGGCAACCGCTGGCATGGATCGAGGTTATGTCCGACTTGATCATCGACAGGATAATATCAATATCGTGAATCATCAGGTCAGAAACCACATCAACATCAATGCTGCGCTTGCTGAATTGCCCAAGCCGATGGGCTTCGATAAATCTTGGGGTTCCGGCCAACTCCTTGAGCCTGACAACGCCAGGATTAAACTGCTCGAGATGCCCGACCTGAAGGATCGCACCATTATCATGAGCAAGGTCAATGATTTCTTGCGCTTCCTCTACATTTGAAGCCAGCGGCTTCTCGATCAGGGTATGCACTCCCCGGGCCAGAAATGCCCGCGCGACAGACAGGTGGTCACGAGTGGGGACAACAACACTGACAGCATCGATCCGGGCGGGAAGATTTGCAATCGTGCTCAGCGCCTGGGCACCACATTCCCCAGCCACTTCCCTTGAGCGAACCGGATCAATATCCATAACCGCCACCAGCTCAACATCCGGCATTCCTGAATAAATGCGGGCATGGTATTTACCAAGATGACCTACGCCAATAACCGCAACCTTAATTTTGTCTGGCATAATCTGTCTGCATAATCTCCCGAACTTCCTGGCTAGCCAACCAGCCCGGAACGAGCAGTTTTTTCAACACGGCTCATCGGGCAACGATTGATTGCCTCGGCAAGCGGTTCAACCACCCTGACTCCTGGAAACCCTTCCCCCAGGCAGGAACAACCTCTCGATTTTCGAAGCTCCATTTTTTCTGAAACTTGAGAGGCAACTGTCAACATGCGTGCCCATTGACAACTTGCCGGAAATTATAGGATCGTATCTTGATTAATCAACTACATTATTTTATCCGGGAAATACCTCTATACTGTTGAACCAGATCTGGCTGGAAGATCGTTTCCCTTTATCGACTTCACCGGCTCCAACGGTGATCTTCGCGAAGATCAGGAGAC
>VXPI01000088.1 GCA_009839585.1 Gammaproteobacteria bacterium | reverse complement strand
CACTACGCCTCAATGTTTTCATATCAGGTTGAAAACCATGGAAATACTTCTGGATATAGGAAATCGACGTATCAAATGGGCGAAGGGCATCGATATGCCGAAATTGATGTCGGGAAAGTATACCCCAGCACAACAGGAGAACCTATACCATGTGATAAACTTCGCAACCGGAGATGCAGCATCAGAACTTGAGCGGCACTTTCGCGCAGAGCCCAAACCAGACTCTGTCTGGGCGTCATGTCCGGGAGGTTCGGATGCTATACCAGAAATCGAGAAAGTATGTCGGGTGTGTTGGAATATCCAGCCGCATTTCGTTGCACCTGCCGATTATGAGTCCGGAATAAAAAACGGCTACCTCGACACCCGGCAACTTGGTGTCGACCGGTGGCTGGCAATGATTGCGGCCAGACATTTTATTCCAGATCGGCCTATGCTCGTGATTGATGCCGGAACGGCTATCACTATTGACTTTATTAATTCCACTGGATTATTTGAAGGCGGGATGATCATTCCAGGATTGATGACCATCATAGAATCCCTGAATCAAAGAGCAGGCTTGCCATCGGTGGATGCTGATACAACCGGCAAGGAGCACATAACTCTGCAAAACCGGGACACCCACTCTGCGATTGCAAATGGTGCCTTGCATACCGCAGTATCAGCAATTGAAAGTGCAATTGCCCAATATAAAAAGGAGTTCGATAATCATCTGAAAATCGTGATTACCGGTGGAGATGCTGCGCTCATAAACCGCATCTCGAAATACCGGATTACCGAATTGCCTGCCTTGCCACTGATTGGGCTATTTCTTGTGACGAGGGACCACGATTGTTGAAGTGGGTTGCAACAGGGTTGCTGATCATTAACGTCGGCGTATTCTTGTCGATAGGTAGCCAAACTGATTATTCTGACGAAGTAAGCATCATTCGGCCTATCGGTGTCAATGAACAGGCCATGCTCCTGTTGGGCGAGATTGAAAAACCCCCCTCTTCAATCCAGAACCCCGCCGCAACGCAACCGGTGGTGGATAACGATACTGACATTGTAGAAGACACATCTACCAACGGAGTGGTGGCGCGTGGCTTGTCCGCGGAACAAGACAGTTCAAGATCAACGGAACTTTCCATTTTGCCAACGGTTAATGATCAGGAAACCCAAACCCCAGAAAGGATGTATGCAGAACAGCAGGTTACTGAAATCTGTTTCAGGGTTGGCCCGTTCGGAGACGAACCATCAATGGAGCAGGCCTCGGCCTGGATGAATGAGAATGAAATTACCGCTGAAACAGTAATGGGTAACAGCCGCGAGATCAAGGCGATTCGCGTATTTGCTGGGCCATTTTTACAGAAAGAATCACTGCAACGCTATATTTCGGAACTCAAGATCAAGCAACTTCAATTCAGGGAAATGAACCGGGAACTGGAATACTACGTGTATGGAGATTCCGAAACGGGATCGTTTATATCTTTTGGATATTTCCATCAGCAGGAATTGGCAAGTAAATACCTGAATGACTTGCAGGAGATTGGCATTCAAGCCGAACTGGAACCAAATTATGAAATCGTAGGGCCACTGTATTGGCTGGAAACCACAGTCCCGTTTGATTTTGCAGATTATTTTCAGTCTCGACAATGGGCAGATGAAAAAGTCAAGACAGCAAAAATTGAATGTTGAGGCAGTCGCCCGATTCTAAATGGATTCCAGCTTTTCGCAACCATCTCCGCAGGGTTTATAATCCGTCTTACTGATTTCCCCATAAACATTGAGTATTTGATGCCAGATATTTTTTTATACAATGCGGAAATAGCTCGAAAGCTTGATTATGAATTTATAAATCATATTTCCAAAGAGAAGCAAAATGATGACTGCCTGTTGATTCTTGTGACTGGAGGCGGTGATGCTGATGCAGCCTACAAGATCGGGCGTTACATCCAAGATACGTATGACTCATTTTCAATACTGGTTTCCGGAATTTGCAAAAGTGCTGGAACATTGCTGGCAATATCTGCCAAAGAACTTATATTTGCACCATATGGTGAGCTTGGACCAATTGATGTCCAAATGCAAAAAGAAGATCAACTTGGGTCTCTGCATTCGGGATTGAATATAAACGAAGGATTTAGGTCTATCGAAACAAGAGCAACCGACACATACCACAGAATAATTGGGGAAGTATTAACTGCATCAGAGGGTAATATAAATATTCGTACTGCTTTGCATGCGGCTTCCGAGCTAGTTTCATCGCTGTATTCGCCAATTTTGGGTCGAATTGATCCAGAAGAGGTTGGCTCTAGGTCCCGTGATATGAGGATTGGGAGAGATTATGCTATGCGACTCAATGAAAAATGGGGAAACCTAAGACAAACCGAGGAAGCCATACAATGGCTAACTACGGCATATCCAAGCCATGGCTTTGTCATTGACTACAGAGAAGCAAAAACTTTATTCAACAATGTCCGATTAACTACTGATCATGAAATGGGTATAATTCAAGACCTTGACTTGATTTCTAGATTCCCATCGACTTCTCCAATTATTAAATGCCTAAACCATAACGAGAATGAAGACAATGAAACCGAAGAAAGTCAATAAGAAAACAGATAGTGATAATGAAAGTGAAACTCAGGTTCATGAATCTTCGAGTTCTAATGAGCGAAGTGATCTTTCAAAAAAAATGTATGAATTACGCAAAGAAAACGTAATTTTGCCATCAGATGAACGTCGATATAAGGATTGGAGAGATATATTGAGTTCGCATAAAGCCGTATACCGTTACTGATTGTATTTTTGTATTGTAATTCCCGCTGTTTAAACTCTCTATTCCACTACTCATTACCCTCGGCAAAACTCAACAACAGGTAGATAGAATAAAGGGTTTATACCGTTACGGTTTTTCGTGACAGCTGATCTGTTCCGAACACACGCAAATAGCGATTGATTTCCTCCTGAGGTCCTGTTGCCTTTTCCAGATTGTCGGATAGTTTGACAGCACTTTTGCCGTTGGCTCTGGTGACCTTGCAGATAAGAGATGTCATTTTCAGACCCGGATTGGGAGTTGGAGAACAGCCATTGAAGTCGTTAGTCAGGTTAGTACCCCAACCAAAGGCAATTCGCGAACGTCCCTCAAACCGGTGATACAGGTTTTCAATTTCGTCAATATACAGTCCGTCAGAAAAAATGATCAATTTTTGGTTGGGGTCCTCGCCTATTGAAGTCCACCACTCGATCAGTTCTTCGGCACCGATGGCAGGTTCCTTGGAGTCAATTCTGAAACCACTCCAGTTCCTGATCCAGTCAGGTGCATGCTTGAGAAAGTTGGTCGTTCCATAAGAGTCAGGCAAGACGATCAGCAGGTTTCCATCATATGTTCGTTGCCAGCTCTCAAGTACTTTATAGGGAGAGTGTAGAAGTTCTTCATCGTTGTTGGCCAGTGTTGCCATCACCATTGGCAGTTCATGTGCATTGGTGCCAATTGCCTCAAGATCATGATTCATCGCCAGCAGGATATTGCTGGTTCCAGTGAATTTCTTGCCCAGCCCTTCTTTCAGGGCTTCTACGCACCAGTCCTGCCAAAGAAAGCCATGTCGGCGCCGGGTTCCAAAATCGGCGATTCTGAGGTTGGGTAGGCGGTTTAGGCGTTCAACTTTTTCCCATAATTTTGCTTTTGCCCTGGCATAGATGACATCGATCTCGAAACGTCCCACATTTCTGAGTGCAGCCCGTGAGCGCAACTCACTGATGATGGAAAGCACCGGCATTTCCCAAAGCGTAATTTCGGACCATGTGCCTTCGAAGTCAATGACGAACTGGCCATCACGAACTTCCAGGCTGTATTCCGGGTACTGATAGCCGCTCAGCCAGGCGATGAATTCAGGGCTGAACAATCTTTCCTTGCCGTAAAACGTATTTCCAACCAGCCAGATACGCTCTCGTTTGGATAAGCGAATGGTTCTGGCGTGATCCAGCTGTTCCCGCAATTCCCCAATATCAATTTGATCTGCCAGGCGCACGGCATGGTTACGGTTGATCAATGAGAATGTGACCGGCACATCCGGAAATTCCTTCCAGATGGTTTGCAGCATCAATAATTTGTAGATATCCGTATCCAGCAGGCTTCGGGCAATCGGATCCAGCTTATAGGTATGATTGTGAAACCGTTTTGCTAGGTTGATTATGGTCATGAGCGGGTCTATGCAGTGTATGGAAAAAATGCATTCTGCCGGATTTGGCAGTGCATGGGATTATAACGCTTGCACTGTATCCGCAAGTTTCTCGGTCAGAAGATTCCTGTTCTCACCGATCATCACTTGACGGTGAAATAGACAAATTGCGGACATA
>VXPI01000175.1:3141-4340 GCA_009839585.1 Gammaproteobacteria bacterium | reverse complement strand
CCGGCAGCCTCCGGCGCCAGCCGCCAGCCGATGGTCCAGTCGCGGACATTCCCGGCAAGGCCGAAGCCCGCATGCGGGCTGCCGGTGAAGCGACCCCCGAGGACCGGCAGCCCCCAGGCGGCCTCTACCGCCCAGCGGGACGCGCCGCTGCCGGCGCCGGCACGCTCCCCGGGGAGCGCAGGCGCAAACAGCGCATCCAGGCCGCCCGCGGCCGGTCCGCCCCGGTCCCGGCGCAGCGTCAGCGACGGGCCCCGCCCGCCGGCCGGAGCCGGATGCCAGGAGAACGAGGCCGAAAGGCCCCGCTCCTCCCGGCCGTCGCTGTCGTGCACCGCCAGGGTGCGCCCCGCAAGGTCGAGCGAAATCCCCCGTGCCGGGTCCGTCCAGGCAATGCCGCCGCCGAACTCCAGACCGGTGCCGGTCTCGGCATCGCCGCCGTCATGGCGCACCCCGGCCTCCAGCTTCGGCACCAGGCTGCCGCCCTGCTCCAGCGGGATGCGGTAGCTCCCCTCCACTCCCAGCCGAAGCCGGGTCACGTCCGAAGCCGAAGCCGCCAGCTCCGGGGTGCGCTCCGACGAGGTGCGCACCCACAGGAGGTCCGAAGTCACCGCCAGGGACGCACCGCCGGAGCCGCCGGACGGGGCCGCCAGGCCGCCCCTCAGGCCCGCCGCCAGCATGCGCCAGCCAGTGTCCGCCCGGTAGCGGCCGCCCGTCGCAGGCTCCAGCACCGCCTCGCCGGTGCCGTAGCCCAGCGTGCCCCACACCGCCAGGCGCTCCGAGACCTGCAGCGACGCCCAGGGCAGCAGCGCCGTCAGCGACGCCTCCGCCCGTCCGTCGCCCTCGCGCACCGCACCGCCGCAGGGCAGCAGGCGGGCTGGATCCGCATCGCCGGCATCCGGGCAGGCCTGGGACGGGTCCCGGGAGCCATCGTGGGGACGGGGATGCGTGTCGGCATAGCTGCCCTCGCCGGTGCCCTGCAGCAGCACCACCCCGGCCAGCCGGCCGCCGCGCGCATGGTCCGCGCCCAGCAGGAACGTGTCCGCCTCGCCGGAAAGGGAGAACGAGCCCTCGCGACCGTCGAAGCTCCCCTGCGCCGCACGGCCCCAGAAGGACAGGCTGCCGCCGGTGCGGTCCGCCTCCCCGGTGGCCGTGAACGACGAACCGGCCAGCGCCTCGCGCAGCGCCAGGTCCTGCGAGCGGCC
>VXPI01000175.1:0-3041 GCA_009839585.1 Gammaproteobacteria bacterium | reverse complement strand
GGCACGGCCGAAGCGGCCGTCATGGCCGGCTTCCGGCACCGGCACCGCAGGCCCGCCGAACGCATGCCCGGCCACGGTGCCCCTAGTGCCCGGCTCGCGCGGCGCCGCAATGCGTCCCGCCATGCCGTCCAGCGCCTGCTCCGCCAGGGTGCGCCCGAAACGCGACAGCCACGCCGCCGGCATCGGATCCACATTGACGATGGTGCCCACCGCCACCCCGTCGGCAATGGACACCCCGCCGGTCGGGTGCGACAGCTCCACCTCGAAGGTCTCCGTGCCCTCGTCGTGGCTGTCGTTGAACACGTACACCCAGAACCGCCGCTCGGTGTCCTCCGGGCCGAACTCGAGATGCCAGCCCGCCCTCAGGTAGTCGACGCCCTCGCGCGCCGAGACCGGCGACGAGTGGCGGGTGCGGTAGCGCACCGAGAACGGCACCCCCGCCGCCTCCGGCAAGCGCACCGTGAACCACGCAAAGCCCTCGCGCTCGCGCACCGTCACGTCACCGACCGAGAGACCCTGCAGGACCGCAGCCGCACCGCGGTCGGATACCCTGACCGAGGCCGCATGGTCCGGCGGCGCCGCCGGCACGTAGCGCCGTCCCTCCTCGCCGTCACCGGACACCTCCACCGTCACCGTGCCGTCCGGCCCGGCCGCCCCGTCGTCCGCCGTCGCCACCGTGAAGGCCGCTTCGGTCTCCCCCGCCGGCACGGTCACCGTGGCCGCACCCTCGTCCTCCGCCGCCACGAAGCCGGTGCCGGCGCTCTCCGAGACCGCAAGACGGACCACCAGGTCCGCCGCCGGGGCCCGGCTCGAGGACACCGTGAACGCCGCATCCCCGCCTTCCGCAACGGAAGCCGTGTCCGCAGCAACGGAAATCTCCGGCGGCGGCTCCAGGATGGCGAACGCCACCCGGCCCGAGGCCTCCGCCCCGCCGCCGAGACCGGACGCTTCCGGGGTGCCCGGCTCCACCGTCACCGTCTCGCCCCCGCCCTCTTCCACGGCATCGGCCACGGCCGCCAGCACCAGCGTCGCCGAGGATGCCGACGGACCCGTGAAGGCCAGCGCGGGCGGATTCTCCGGACCAGCGCCCGCAAGGCCGGCGTAGGACACCCCGGCCGGCACCGTCTCCGGCGCCGACAGCGTGTAGTCGGTGCCGCGCACCGCGGTGCCGCCGAACGCCAGCGGCACCGCCAGCGACTCGCCCGCCGCCAGCGCCCGGCCCAGCGCCACCGTGAGCACCCGGGTGCCGCCCGACTCGGGCACGTCGCCCGCCGGCGCCGACAGCGACACCGCCGTGGGGTCGTCGTCCGTCACCGCCACCGTGGCCGCCGCACCGCCGTCCTCCCCGGACGGCGCATAGCCGTCACCGGCCACCACCGCCACCGTCACCGCACCGTCCGGCGCATCCGTGTCGTCCGCCGCCGTGGCCACCGTGAACGCGGCCTCCGTCTCCCCCGCCCCGACGGCCACCGTGCGACTGCCGGGAGCCGCCGCCGCACCGGACACCTCCACCGTCACCGCAAGGCCGGATGCCGGCGCCGGCGCGACTGCCAGCGTGAACGAGGCACTGCCGCCTTCCGGCACCGCATCGCCGCCCAGAATGCCCGCCAGCGGCAGCGGAACCCCGCCGCCCTCGGCCGACGGCGAATACGCTTCCAGGCACGCCAGCGCCTCGCCAAAGCGCTTCCAGCCGCGCTGGTACGCCGAGGACGCCGTCATCGGCACCACCAGGCGGTCGTCTGCCGTCCACTCGCCCGGCGTCTTCCGGCCGAACGCCAGCAGCACCCGGAACCAGTTCTCCGCATGGTGCGGCGGCTTTTGCCGGTTGCGCTCGTACAGCCGCTCCGCCGTCGCCACCAGGCCGTCCGGCACGCAGGCCGCAAGCGCGGCCTCCGCGGGCCCCGGCGACGCCTCGCCATGCAGCGACACCGCATCCGCCGGCACCGGCACCAGCGACAGCGACGCCGTGCCCGCCAGCGCATCAAGGACCTGCACCTGCCCCTGGCCGTCCGCATGCTCCGGCACCACCCGCACCGCCAGCGACGTCGCCGAGGGCGCATTGTGGACAATCGCGAACACGGTCTCCGTGACCCCGTCCTGGACCCCGGAAACCGCATTGAGACCGTCCGAAGCCTCCCATTCCACCCGGTAGCCCGTGGCCCCCGCCAGCGCATCCCAGGAAGCCTGCGCACTCGAGGCGTCCACCGCCGCCAGCTGCAGGTTCGACACCGGCTCCGTCGGCGCACCGGCAGACTCCAGCGCCGCATTCAGCGTGCCCGTACCCCTCAGCGTGCCAGAACTCCTTCCGGTGATCAGCGGACAGCGGAACTCCTTCCCGTTCCGGCTCTGGCTGAACATGTGGGCCCGGATGACCCCGCGCGACCAGGCATGCAGCCCGGCCACCCTGCGCACCCCGCCGCCCGTGGCCGCATGCGTGATGTCGGTACAGCCCGCCACCCCGCTCTTGCCGGCCGCCAGGTCGTGCACCCAGACCTTGCGCCAGCACTGCCACGACGTGTCCGCCGTGGCGTCCCAGTCCTCGCCGCCGCCCCTATGGTGCGAATTGTCGCAGTGCGGAGAGGGATCCCGGTCCTCGAAGGTGACGGTCAGCGAACCCTGCGGCGTACCGTCCCGGGTCAGCGAAATCCCAGCCAGGGACGGATCGCCCACCGTCGCCGTCACCGTCACCGTGCCCCCCGGCTCGGGACGGTTCGACAGCCGGATGACATAGTCCAGCGGGCCGGGGTGAATGTCCTGGTGGACGTTGATGCCGTATGTGGAGGTGATGGTCTGCGGACGCTCCAGAAAGATGCCGGGGCCGTAGCTGTAGCGAGCCCAGCCCTCCCACGCCTCCACCTCCGGCGCATCGTCCACCTGCACCGCCAGGGTGCGCGTGATGCCGCCGTAGCGGCTGTCCGTCGAGACAAACGCGTGGCTGAGCGTGAGTTCGCGGTCGGCATTGCTCGGCAGGTCCGCGCCGGTCACCGTGACCGTCACCGGCTCGTTCCAGTTGCCGCTGGTGAAGGTGTGCGACGACGGGT
>VXPI01000005.1 GCA_009839585.1 Gammaproteobacteria bacterium | reverse complement strand
CCGGGCCCCGTTCGCCCATCCGCCCGCCCTCGTGGTGGTGTCGGGTCGTCCGCACACCCCGCTCGCGGGCCTGCCGGCCGGCGATTCGCACCTCGCCTTCGGCACTGCCCGCGGTGCGCTGCTCGAACCACGAAATGTCGATGGCCATGGCCTTGCTGCAGGACACGGCGAGCAGCAGGATTGCCGCCAGTGTGCTTGATCTGTTCATGGATTTTTCCTCCCGGACAGTTCACGATACGGGATACTGGATTCCTGCCCGTGTTCATCAGTCTCCATGGGTTCGAACCAGTGCGTACAGCACGGCCACGGCTGCCTGAAGTCAACATGCTCGCTCACGAAGTCGTAGAGCGTCTCCAGGGCCTCCAGCAGGAAGGCAGGGTTGGCCTGCCCGGCATGGGCACCGATAATCTCCCGGATGCCTTCACCACTGGCGTTGAGCCAGCGCGGATCGGCCGGGTTGCGGTAGTCGTAGCGAATGCTCGTGTATTCCGCCATCATGGCCAGCAGGGTTTCCTGTTCCGGTGCGACGATCTCGACATCGAGGCCCCGGCACGCATCCGGCTCCAGACGCTTCTGCAGGAGATTCCCGTCCAGCCGGAGGGTCTGGCCGTCCCGTCCCCGCATGCTCCAGTAGCGGGCACGGTGGCCAACGTGCCTCTCGATCCCGATACTGTGCTGTTCCAGCCATCCGCGCCAGGCCCCAGAGACCGCGTCGTCTCCGGAAACCAGCATCAGGGACTCTGCAGGATGGGACAGCCCCAGGACCAGCTGTTCGATGTCCCTCACTGGCAGCTCTTCCCAGCCGGCCCCGGACCAGCGCTCGAACACCTGCCCCCGGCAGTCCCGGAACCGCAGGTTGTCGAGGACAGTCAGGCTTGACGGATTTCTCGACAGGGCATCCCAGTCATCCGCGTCCACAGCGGTGAATTCCGGCCAGTCCGGAAGGGTGTCGGGATGGTCCCGCGTGGCCATGGCCACCGAGCCACCGGTCTGCAGGACGTCCTGCACGTGTTCCATCACTGCCGGCGGCCGGAAGCAGTTGGGTGCGGTGAGGATCAGGGTCATCTTCATGAAAAACTCCGGCCAGGGCGTGAAAAAAATGACGGTCCCCGGGTTTTCAGGCGCTTAACAGCGCCTGAACCGTTTGCAGGACAGGGGTTTACAAAATGGAAAAGCATGATACTATTGATTGCATATGTTAATAGTATTAAATAAAGAAGGTAATAGAAATGACTGAAACTATTGTACAGGGAGTGGAAATGTTCGCCGCGGGACTCGTGCATGTGATCGGGTGGATTGGCTACGTGTTCGGAATGTTTGGATCGGGCGTGGCAATCGTCATTTTGTCCATACTGGCAATTCCGGTTCTGTGCTTCGGACTGATTCTGCATGACTATGCAGCAAGGACCGCCGGCCCTCTCGTGAACAGGGCATCGACTGCAAGCTACTTTTACGATTCCTAATACGGCATCCTTTCGCATGTTGATGGTCAAGGTGGAATCGGGGATTGATAATCTGCCAGCCATTCCTAGTGCCTGAACTTCTTCACGGCGTTTCCGCCTGCCTTTGCCACTCCCTTGACAAACCCGACGCCGGTCGGGTTTGTCATGGATGAACCCGCCCTGTCTGCAACCTGTCCGCCAATAGTCTTGGCACCGGTTTCATCCATCAGCCCGCTTCCGGCCCGCCCAGCTTCCAGTCCGACAGCTCCCATCACCTTGAACCACAGCATCGGCAATGCGATGTAGTTCATTAGCAGCACGATGTTGATCAGCATGCGCTTCTGTGCATGACCGAAGGTCCGGTCATCGGCGGCCAGCCAGGCGTGGACCTGGCCCTCGAACAGTGACACCGTGAGGTAGTAGTCGAGCCAGTCGGCGATCGCCAGCAGTGCGTGCAGGAAGATCGCCGAGAACACCAGAAACGAGATCCGGATTACCGGATCGATGCGGAATCCGGTAAACAGCAGTACCAGGGGAATCATCGTGATCAAGAACATCAGGAGGATCGCGATCAGGATTGGCAGCGCCTGCTGTATGATTCCCAGCACGATCTCGAGCGTGAACCACACGGCTGCTCCGCCGGCCAGCGTGGCCACGTTCCGTGCCCCCTGGACAATGTTGCCCCAGAATGACGGATCGCGCTGTGTCGAGTCAGGAGACGCGGCTAGCCGCATCTCGTGGTTCTCGAGCGTCTTGCGGATCATGATGTCTTCGCGATCCCGGTTACCGCCTTTGTAGACATAAGGCCCGACGGTCAGGCCGGCTATGGCATCGTCGATGTGGCCGGTATCTCCAGCGTTGATGCTGTCGGTGTTCGCCTGCTGGAAAATCCGGGTACGCAGCAAATCCCACCAGCCCCTGCAGGTGTCGGCACCGACAAGGTCGGGCAACGGTGGATCCAGATAGTGTGGGGCACCCCGGCAGTCTTTCTCGCCGGTGCACGGCCGATATCCCCCCTCCATCTCGTACAGGTAGTGGCTTCCTGCCCAGTCAACGCTGTCCAGCGCATCATCCTGGTCAGGCGCGGGGATGCTGCCTTCCTGCCGGAGGCGGTGATAGTTCTGTTTCGCAGGGTAGTAGCAGGTATTCAGGAAACGGCTGTACTCGCCCGCCAGGGCGGAGTCATGGATATTCAGCGCGGTCATCTGGGTCTTCAGCTCCCGGAGGTCGGTATACTCCGGAAGCGACTGCATGACCGCATTGGCCACGCCGGTCGAGATGGCATGGAGCAGGGCCCACCAGCCCGGCACCTGCGTTGCCCCGCCGGTCGGGGCGCTCGGTATGATATCCCCGTAGGTCGTGGGATCGGTTTCGGCGGTCACCTCGCCAGGCGATTTTCCCGGACCCGAAGGAGGCTCGAAACTGATCGCGGAGGGGCTTACGGTATAGATCGGTACCAGGCAGAACAGGATGACCAGGGCCATCTGAAGCACCGCCTTCAGGTTGCCGACCGGTGCCTCGTGTCCGTCTCCCCGGTCTTCCCCGATTGCCTGGGCGGTGATCCGCACCAGCGACCAGGCCAGCGGTACCAGGACTAGCCCGGTCTGGGTGATCACGTCATACAGCACGTTGTAGAGCTGCCAGGCAATCAGCGTGGTGTGCAGTTCGAGGTACGAGAAGACACGCATGGCTATCGGAGCATTTTTTCCAGGCTGCCGGGAGTGCAGGGGGTCCACCCTTCCTCAATGAGCGACTGCATCATCCTTTCGCCCTTTTTCCGCCTGCGGTGGTTCGCCACCCTGCATCTGACGCTGCAGAAAAATGCACCGGTGCGATAACGGCTCAAAAATCCGTTGCCGCACTCCAGGCACTGGTGACGATTCGCCTGCATCTGCATTGTTCTTCCTCGGTGTTACAGCAGGAACAGCCGCTGCACTGCGACGAGTTCAATCAACATGGCCATCCCCGCCAGCGTCATCCGGACCTGTTTCAGCCGTGCCCCGGTGAAACCGGATCGCTTTGGCAGCCACCACACGGTCCAGGCGTACACGCCGAACCGGACGGGTAGCAGCCAGTGGTTGCCCTGTTCCCGGATCTGTGTCCCAGAGTCGAGCAGGCCGGTTCCAGCCATCTGCATGACCAGCAGGAACACCAGCCCGGCTGCAAGCAGCACGGCCAGGCCGATTGCGGCACTCTTCAGCAGGTTCACTGCTGTGCCCCCTGGCTGGTCGGGGCGGTCGGCGAAAGGTTCTGGCCGCTCCCGGCCCCCTGCTGCCTGCGGATATCCGACCGGATGACCGCCGCCGCGGTCGAGGAGGCCGCCCGGGTACGCAGGTCGTATTCGTCCTTCAGCAGACTGGCTTCGCTCTCGAGCAGGGGCAGGGCCTCCTGCATGATCATCTCCCGTGCCGGGGATGCCTGCACTTCCGGCAGGCTAGCGCCTGCCAGGATGACCCGCCGCGCAAGGTTGACCTTTTCCAGCGAGCGGAGCAGTGCGATCTCGGTCGAGATTCGCTCGACTGCGCTCTCCCGCAACCCCGGCTCCATGTTGCGCAGGGCCCGGATCAGGGAAGGTGTAATCGCTAGTCCGGGTGCACCGAGATCCTCCATCTCTTCTGCCGTAAGCGGTCGGAACAGGGATTCCTCGACTGCCTCGGCCAGTGCTTCCCTGCGCTCGGATGCATCTTCGTGCATGCCGGCAGAGAGGCCTCTTGGCGGCTGGCCGGCCGGTGGCGTGGCCCGCGCATTGGTGATCGTGGTCTCGCCGGTAATGTCGAGGATTTCCTCCACGGCGGTTTCGGGCGTTGGCCAGTACTCGGTCAGGGGGGGCGGGGGGGGGCCCCCCCGGGCCCCCCGGGGGGTTTAAAAAAAGACCGCCCCCCCCGGCGGGGGCGGAATGGGGTGGTGGGGGTGTGGGTTGTTAATAATA
>VXPI01000418.1 GCA_009839585.1 Gammaproteobacteria bacterium | reverse complement strand
TGCCTTGACCGGAGCTGCTATGATTCTTGCAGCACGACTGGACGAGATGGTGGTATCGATTCCCAGCGAAAAGAACATTGCCGATACACTGAGTATTACGATTTGCGAAGACTACCTGAGTGATTGCCACAATGAAACGAACCAGCAGCAACTTGTCTCGGGTGTGCCATGGGTTTTGGTAAGTCCCGGAGGTCTGCAGCCCATGTTCGGCCCGATTTTCCAGCCTGTCGAAAAGGGTCCGTGCTGGGCATGCCTGGCTTATCGCCTTCGCGGTCATCAAGAAGTCCATAACTTTCTGCGCAATTTTACTGACGGAGATATTAACCTTGCCCCTCAAGCGATGGCCCCAGCCACTTTGGAGGCGACCTATGGCTTTGTCGCACTTGAAATTGTCAAATGGCTGGTTATCCGTGAGAATGCCCCAATCAATGGGAACGCATTAATCCTGGATTTTACGAACCTTTCGATCCGGCAGCATCCGATTGCCAGCCGCCCCCAATGCCAGTCCTGCGGCGACGCATCGCTCTATCGAAGTGATCGAAAGCCTGTTCCGGTAGAACTCAAGTCGAGTCCCATCCGTATTCGCAACAGCGGTGGTGTTCGTGCAATGTCCTCGCAAGATACATTGGCAAAATATCAGCATCTGATTGATCCCGTCGGCGGGGTGGTGACATGGCTAAGGCGCACCACCGGGCAGTATGATCCATGGTTGCACGTGCATTGGTCCGGTAGCAACCTTGCGCTGAAGAATCGAGCGTTGAGCGTGCTCCGACTCAGTTTGCGAACCAAGAGCGCTGGTAAAGGCAGTACACCCCAACAGTCCGAGGCAAGCGCTTTATGCGAAGCGCTGGAACGGTATTGTGGCGCCTTTCATGGCGATGAAATCCGCTGTCAAAAACGTTTCTCGGATTTTGGTGCTAATGGGATGGACGCCATTCATCCGAATGATACCCAGCTGTTCAGCGAGCTGCAGTTTGACGATGCCAAAAATATCAACGCCAGCGGTCATCCCTACAATGTGGTTCCTCCCCGCCTTGATCCCGACACCATCATGGATTGGTCTCCGGTATGGTCGCTAACCCGTAGCCGACATATTTACCTTCCGACTTCGCTGCTTTATTATGGGAAGTCAGCAGAGCATCGCGGATTGACGGACTTTGTTGCCGATTCGAATGGCTGCGCTGCCGGGAATACCCTTGAGGAAGCAATTCTTCAGGGATTCTTCGAACTGGTGGAACGCGACGCATTTGCAGTATGGTGGTACAACCGCCTGAGCATGCCTGAAGTGGACCTCTCCAGCTTTGATGATGAGTACCTGGCGAGTGCAAAAGACTACTATCGCAATCTGGACCGCGATCTATGGGTTCTGGATATCACCAGCGATTTCAGGATACCCTCCTTTGTTGCAATATCGCGCCGGGTTGACAAGGAAGCAGAGGACATAATTTATGGTGCAGGTACACATATGGATGCACACATTGCTGTTCTTCGTGCAGTGTGTGAATTGAACCAGTTCTTGAACTGGGTTCAAGGCACGGGGCCGGGTGGTGCAGGGTATCAGGTTAATGATCCACAGTGCCTATGGTGGTGGAAAACGGCAACAGTTGCAGAATATTCTTATCTGGCTCCGGCATCCGGCGTTCAGTCCCGTTGTCAATCCAGTTATCCGGTTTATCAAGGCGAGGACTTTCGGGAGGATGTGGACAAATGTCGCGCACTGGTTGAAGCGAAGAACATGGAATTTTTGACGCTTGACCAGACGCGGCCGGATATTGGCATGCCGGTCGTCCGGGTGATTGTGCCGGGCATGCGTCATTACTGGCAACGTTTCGCACCAGGCAGGCTCTATGATGTGCCGGTTCAAATGGGCGTTTTGAAGCGTCCTCTCACTGAAGCACAAATGAATGCTGCACCAGTGATCGGATAAGTCGGCAGGTCAGTAAATCTCGACCGAATGTGTATTTTGTTTCGATTTTAATCTGCCGGCTTCAGGTTATAGATTCTGCATAACAGGAAACTATTGAATATGAAGGAAGATTGGGCCTATACAGAACAATGTCTCCATCCCCTGGCGGATTCCATGGGGCATTTGCTTGCCATGATTCGCCCTTATGTTTCTGCCCGCATGATTGATGGACCGGATTGGGAGCATCTGCTGGACCGCGCCTTGACAATTCCGCCGAGCATAGCCGCTTTCCCATTTGGATTCGAAATCCCTCTGCATGATTCCAGGCCGAGAGCAGATTTGGGTGTTTCATTGGTGGGTGACAGCCTGACTTCGAAAATATACAGGGATCGAGGCCATGCCGTCGGTGCTGATCACCCGGACAAAAGCTTGGCATGGCTACTTGATGAAATGGATCAAGAAGACTCCCTGCTTTGTCGAGTTGTCGGAAAAAAGATGCTGCTTGAATTTGACATTGATTCTGATTCAGGTAGTCCACCACCCGATCCCGGGATATTTCTGTATCCGGTAGATGACGTGCTGGCGAGCGGTACACATAGGACAAGGGAGATACGCGCTGTTCATGATGCACTGGCGTTCGTTGGGGGATGGGACCAGAATGCGGTCGAATTTCAACACATAAAAAAACTTCATGAGAAATTATTGCCTAACACGATAATTCGGGCCGCAGGTACGTTTCCATCACGTAAAAGGGTGATTCGAATCGCCGTCACTGGATTTAGGAAGGCAGAAGAAATCGAGACTTATCTTTACCGGGTAGGTTGGCCGGGCACCGCTTCAGCTGTAAGCGAGGCGGTGACATTCCTGGATGACCGTCAGGCTTATGCGTATCTCGGTATCCACTTTGATGTAGCCCCTGAAGGTATCGGGCCGGCACTGGGCTTAAGCGTGTTTGCCCGGGAGAATGAATGGCTGAAGGACATCAGGCATTGGACCCCTGCCGTGAAGGCAATTGATGAATGGGGGTTGGCTCTACCCGAAAAACTAAACGAGCTGGTTGAATGGTCGACAGGCTCAACAACCCTGTTCACTCCAGAAGGGCCGATGATGCTCATTCGGGGTATACACCATCTCAAGCTTTCAATCACGGATGACAGGTTCAGTGCCATCAAGGCATATACGTTTTTTCTCATGATGTCCATGAGGACAAAAGCCAGGACTTGAGATCAGGAATAGACGGTTACTGGTATCCTGAAAAAATCTGACGATCATGCAAACTCGTGTTCCAGTGTTCCGGTTGCCATGTGAGGCCTTGTATGGCATTTCGCTACAGCCTGTCTCTTCCAGCAACTCGGTATTTCTCATGGTCATGACAGGGGCGGGATTGACCGATTGCGGGTCTCTAGCTTGTTCTGGAATCTTCTTGGGCTGGCAAAAGAAGTGAACGATATGAATATCCCTTCAATCTACTCGGATGGATATGCCAGAGCATGCGCGGTCAATCGTGAGATTGCTATGCACTATGTCGCAAATACCATGGTCGATGATCCACTGGCGGATGCAGCCTTTGAGGCGTTGTCTCACCTTGACGGCACGAAAATCAATCAGATCATGGAGGTTTGTACCAATCCTGATGCGAAATCTCATCCTGATACTCCGCAGGCATTGACCGATTTCATTGAGGCGCTCAAGATTCTGCCAACATGGTTTGATCGTGATGCATTGCTTCCCGGGCATATGGCATTTTATAGGCATCTGGATTTGTTCGTCATTGGTTTTATCGTAGTCAGTCTGCGTAACTTTAATAGCTTGATGAGCAAGGTATTCTTTTTGACTGGTCAGGCCACAACACAGCAGGGGCTAATGGTGATCCGCCAGAATATAAGATACTTGTCCGAAACCCTGATGTTGCCGAGCGCTCTTGATCCCGGTGAGCAGGGCTGGAAATTTTCATTGCGCATTCGTCTGGTCCATGCGCGCATACGGAAACATCTCCGAAATTCCGGGCACTGGGATGAAGCCGCTTTCGGCGTGCCGATCAGTGCTGCAAACATGGGTCTCGCTTCGGCAAATTTCTCGGCATCATTAATTCGGGATGTCGAGCGGTTGGGGGCAAGGCTGAATGCAGATGAACGCTTCTCCCTGATGCAGATATGGAGATATGCATCCTGGTTGATCGGAACCCCGGAAACCCTGCTCTGTGAAGGGGATGAAGCAGCAACCGCCGAGCTGTCGAAGATTGGACATCTCTGTGAGCCGGAGCCCGACAGGATAACGACTATTATTACCAATGCGACGGTACAAGCCTTGCCCCAAGTCGCAAAATTGACCGATCCGCAAAAAAAACAGGCAATGGTGAATCATGGGTATCGAGTTGCTCGTGCCCTGTTGGGTAAAACGCTTGCCGATCAATACGGTTTCCCAAAATCCAGCAGCCTGGCGGGACTGTCGCAGTTGCGGTTCAACTACCG
>VXPI01000415.1 GCA_009839585.1 Gammaproteobacteria bacterium | reverse complement strand
CCGCGGAGTTGCATGTGATGGGTGCCTAGGAGAATATTTCAAGAATGAAACTGGAAGAAGCAAGGGAATTTCTAAAACAGGAGTTTCCACAGGTGAATTGCGTTGTTGAGGATATTGGTCCCGGAACTGCCAGGGTTACTCAACCCATTGATGAAAACCATTTGCGCCCCGGAGGTACGGTATCGGGTCCAACCATGATGATGCTGGCCGATTGTGCAGCATATTTTGCGATACTTGGGCATTATGGAAAGGTGGCATTGGCGGTGACCACCAGTCTGAATATTAACTTTCTGAGGAAGCCGTCTGCAGACCGGAATCTGCTGGCTGACGCCCGGCTTCTGAAAGCGGGCAAACGTCTCGTGATTAGTGAAATCCTTGTCTTTTCGCAAGGAATGGAAGAACCGGTAGCCCATGCGACAGCAACCTATTCAATTCCTCCCGCTTGAACAGTCAGTCTCTTATTCCACGCAAGAGCAAGCACCCCGGACCCAGTCCGGGGTGCTTGGATTGTTGTCTGCCATTAGCCGTAACGGTACGGTCGTCCTGCCTTTTGCATCGCATCATTGTACTTGCGAAAGATCTCGACGACCTTGGCCTGTACAGGGCCTTCGGCAGCGATTTCGTCCCAGAAGGCAACGGCCGCGTTTTCGACCTGTGCCCATTCCTCGTCCGGGATTGAAGTCAGCTGCATCTTGGTGCCATTGACCCGCAAGTCGGCTTCACCACCCCAGTACCACCACTGACGATAGTAATGCGACTGGTCGCAACAAACACGGAAAAGGGTCTGCAAGTCCTCGGGCAACTCGTTCCAGCGATCCATATTGGCGAAAAAGGATCCAGCCCATGCCCCTGAAATATTGTTGGTCAGGAAAAAGTTGGTAACATCGGCCCAACCGACAGTGTAGTCTTCGGTTATGCCTGACCAGGCTACGCCGTCAAGTTCACCAGTCTGAACAGCAACTTCAATGTCTTCCCAAGGCAGGGTCACCGGGACGACTCCAAACTGCGACAGAAAGCGACCGGCAGTTGGGAAAGTGAACACGCGTTTACCCTTGAGGTCTTCAAGACTGCGAATTGGATCCTTGGTGGCAAAGTGGCAAGGGTCCCAGGCACCGGCACTGATATGCTTGACACCCACTGCTGAATATTGTTCATCCCATATCTCGTTGAGCCCATACTGGTTAAACAGAACAGGCACATCCAGGGAGTAGCGCGAAGCAAACGGAAAGTAGCCGCCAAATACCGTCACATCGGTTGGCGATGCCATGGAATCATCGTCCGACTGAACAGCGTCAATAGTACCGCTTTGCATGGCGCGAAAGAGTTCGCCTGTAGGTACCAGCTGGTCGGCGTACGAAAGCTCAATCTGCATTCGGTCTCCGGCGATCTTGTTGAACATGTCGATGGCCGGGTCGATTACATGAGCGGCCAGCGCTGGACCCGCATAGGTCTGCATTCGCCATACAATCTTGTTTTGCGCGATCGCTGGCGCTGCAAGTGGTGCCGCGACGGCACCAGTAACGGCTGTTTTCAGGAACTGGCGTCTTGACGTTATTCTTGATTCATTGGGTTTTGATTTTGTTTTCATCTCTATCTCTCTTGTTAATGTTTTCTTTCATGTATTTGGCATGGTTTTCGCATTTTGCAAAATTCATGAACTCGCCTGTATTTTTGACAAGACGATTTTTTGCAGTCCACGAGTTCGCAGGAATCATGCTATAAGCATACCTCAAATACTGTTGGTTTCGCTAGGTTTCTTAAATTTTTACCTCCCGTATACATGGTTGGGTAGCCATAGCGCCAGCTTAGGGAAAATCATGATGATCGCCAGCGCAAGGATCATTACGCCTACAAAGGGGAGGATTGACTTGTAGATGTGCTGAAGTTCTATCTCGGGCGGAGCCATTGAGCGCATCAGAAAGAGGTTATATCCAAACGGTGGGGTCATGTATGCGATCTGTGTAGTGATGGTGTAGAGCACGCCATACCAGATCAAGTCGAATCCCAGAGCTCCGACAAGTGGCACATAAAGAGGTGCCACGATCACCAGCATTGCCGTATCGTCAAGGAATGTACCCATCAAGATGAAGCTCAATTGCATCAGGATCAAGATCATCCATGGAGAAAGATCAAGTCTTTCGGTAAAAAGACTGTCAATGGCCTTGACCGCACCCAGTCCGTCAAATACAGCTCCAAAGCCTAATGCAGCAAGAATAATCCACATGAACATGCAGGAGATTCCCAGAGTTTGTCTGGTGCATTTATGCAGGATTGACCAACTCATGCGTTTTTTCAATATTGAAGCCAACAGGGCTGCGAGCGCCCCAATGGCTGAACTTTCTACAAGAGATGTCCATCCATTAACGAACGGTACCATCATTGCAGCAAAAATCGCCAATGGAAGGATTCCGGCACCAAGCAAACGATGTTTTTCCTGCGGTGTTACAACGTCAAGATCATCTGCAACGGGTCCTAGTTTGGGGTTGATTCGGCAACGAATCCAGATATAGATGATGAACATTGTTGCCATAAACAGCCCTGGAATGATGCCGGCAAGCCATAGTTGCCCAACCGGCTGGCGCGCAATCATGGCATAGAGTACTAAAACCACAGACGGAGGCACGAGGATTCCCAGGGATGATCCTGCCTGAATTACTCCAGTAACCATGATTTTGTCATAGCCGCGACGCAGTAGCTCGGGTAGCGCGATTGTTGCGCCAATGGCCATTCCAGCAACACTCAGTCCATTCATGGCCGAAATTAACACCATGAGCCCGATCGTACCCATGGCTAACCCGCCATTTATCTTGCCGAACCAGACATGGAACATGCGGTAGAGATCATCGGCCAACCGGCTCTCCGACAACACATATCCCATGAAAATGAACATCGGTAATGTCAGCAGCGGATACCACTTCATGAGCTTGATTGCAGCCGAGAAGGGAATGTTGTGTCCGCTTGTACCCCAAAGTGCGATTGCAGCAATGGCGGCAATGGCTCCAATTGCTCCAAACACCCGCTGCCCGGTGAAAAGCATCAGCATCATGGATGCGAACATGAAAAGTGCAATATGTTCCTGACTCATGGTTTCGTCTCTGGAATTTCCATCCCAAGAGAGCGTGCCAGATCCTTGACGAGTTCGGAAAGGGCCTGCAACAGAATCAGGAAAAGCCCCGCGATCATTATTAACTTGATGGGCCAGATGTAAGGTCGCCATGCGGTTGAGGAGCGTTCCAGACGGCCGATTTCATCGGAACCCGTAGCCAGTCCCACAAAGAATTCGATCGGGGCTTTTCCCCAGTAACCCAGTGAATAGGCAGTCGAACCGAGTGCTCCATATATAAGAACGCAGAGATAAAAGACAAGAAACAGCACGGTTATGCAGTCAATGAAGGCCTTGCGGCGCAGAGACCAGTTGCCGTAAAACAGGTCCATCCGGACATTCGATCCTATCAGGATGGAATAAGCCCCACCCAGCATATAGTAGGTTACCATCGTAAACTGTGCCATTTCCAGAGTCCACAGGGAAGGAGTAAGAAATGTCTTGGAAAATGAGGACCACAGCAGAATTCCCATCAGGATGAATATGCTATACATCACAATCAGGCCGATCCTGTTGCTTATATTGTCAACAACACGAGCAAAGGCAAGAAGTACCCTCATTATCGTGGTCTCTCCAGACTCAAGGTCGACCGAGACAATCCCAATCCGCCTGGCTGGACCGAAAGGTTGCCGATTCTTTGCCAAGACTGTACAGAGACCGGATTATTGCAAATTTTCTACCATAGCATTGAGAGTATCTCTCGTACACCATATAAACGAAATAATAATGTGCCATATGTTTTGCATCACTTGCCGGATCAGGATTATTACAGGTATGCACCATGCTTTCTGGTGTTGGTTCGCAGGAGAGGTAAACCTGTCTTCATGACTGTACAGTATAACAATCTCTAACCCTTGCTGTTCTGGGAATTACTTGTTTTCTATGAGTGCCAACCTTGTGATGAGGTAACGCCATCACCAAAGAAACTTGATGCTGCATGGATAAAAACTTGATGCTGCATGGATAATTGTTCACGACGAATTTATAGAATGTCATACGATACATGACCGGTGGTTTCCTGGAGAGTTTGGAGTTCCCCAATCTGGGCAAGTTTAAATTGTCACTATTAATGGAATTGGCCGCAAAACTTGTTTCTAAACAGAGCGTTTGGATATGTTGAAAGCAAACCTGAAAAACCTATTATCATCCTGGCGATGGAAGAATTCTGCCATATTTTGCTGGGCGAGGACAGGAGCAGGAATATTTTCAGGATTGTATTGATCCATTGATACAGAAGTTGCTCCTGGATAAGTTGCTCCTGGATCAAAACATGATCATCTAT
>VXPI01000112.1 GCA_009839585.1 Gammaproteobacteria bacterium | reverse complement strand
GCCACGAGCCGGGCCGCCAATGTGTCAGGATACCAGCGGACAGCAAACCTTCCCCCCCTTCTCCGTTGCGACAGAATGATGCTCCCGAAGCCAATATTCCGTTGCGTCTCGTTCGATTCAAAACCAGGGTACGGAATCCATGCTCCAGTACCGACGACGGTGCATCCTGTTCGAGTTTTTGAAGTCGGTTAAGCGTCGGTTTGAATTGAGTGATGCGCTCTTGCAGAATCTCGCCACTTTCCAACACAGATCGCCAGAATGCCGCCACATCCCTGTCAATCTCAACCATGACAGCCGTTCTAACCAGATTTTCCATCACTGCCGTCAGGGATACTATTGCTCCTCCTGCAAAAGGTTCGATCAGGATTTCCGGATCGGTGCTTTTCAGCCAGTGACGAATATGCGAAATCAGCCAAGTCTTGCCACCGGGATACCGCAATGGACTGCGTTGCGGCACCGTGGCCACATTGACCACGGGGAAACTGGAAGCGGGGAACGGCTTGACCGCCGCTGTCATGCGATCAACTCACGGAGAAGAACCCGCTTGCCTTCCATGTTGCAGGTGACGGCTTTGAAGATGTCAAGGGTGTCCAGTTCTCGGAGGTTGTGCCGCCCCGCAAACTCGTTCATGTAGCGTTCGAGGTGCTTGTCGCTGAAATGGTGAAAGGTGCCGTGATAGCCTCTTTTCAGCAGTGCTCAAAACGACTCGACGCCGTTGCCATGGGCCATGTGCCGGACAAACTCCTTTGCGGAGTGGTTGACCGTTTCGTGCTTGCGGGCGATCCCGCTGCAGGTGCGGGCCTCATCAGAGTACACGGTGGCTTTCGTGTCCGTGTTGTCGGTGACAAAACCCTGTATCGTGTTGCTCCTGGTGTCCTTGACCGACTTGGCAACCACCTTCCCAGTCACCCGATCCTTCACGCCGATAACGGCGGTCTTGTCTACCGCGCCCCGGCCCGCTCCAGCTTCCTTCAACGCCTTGCGTTTGGCGTTGCTCATGTTCTTTCGCTTACCGCCGATATAAGTCTCATCGGCTTCTACAGGGCCGATAAACGGGCTTGAGCCGGATACCAGACCTTCCCGAAGCCTGTGGGCAAGATGCCAGGCGGCTTTCTTCGTGATCTCCAAGTCCCGGTGCAGCTTCATGCTCGACACGCCCTTGATGTTCGTGACCATCAGGTACATGGCTATGGCCCATTTCTGATAGTCGAGGTTGGAGCCTTGCATGACGGTTCCGGTCTTGACGCTGAATTTCTTGGCGCATTCCTTCTCCCTGCAACGGTACGGCATGGTCTTGTGATTGCAACCGGACTGGACGTTGACCGAGCCGCACTCGGGGCAAGCGGGCTGGCCATGCCAGCGTTGCTCGGCAAACCATGCCTCGGCGGCTTCGGGATTGGGAAACATCTTGAAAAGCCCTGCAAGGCTGATGCCCTTACGGTAGTGCTTTCCGGGTGCTTTGTGGGACATGTCTCTATCCCGGTTGTCGGTGAATTATGGAAGTATTTTACCTAATAGTGGCGGAAAGTGCAATGCTTTTTCGCCACTATTGTTATAATTCCCTTTTTATTTTTTCTGCTGTGGTATTGGCAGGAATACCCCGACACTTTCTCCCAGAGCGGTTTGTGGAAGCACCCCGTCCCAACGCTTCGCTCGTACAAGGTCAACATATAGCGGGCTCCGGGAAAGCTGCTCATTGACTAGGCGGATTGCATCCGCTTCTGCCGTTGCCTCGGTAATGACCCGATATGCTTCCGCATCCGCTTCCAGCCGCTTGGCTTCGGCATTGGCTTCGGCGGAGTTGACTGCCTGCAAGGCAATCAGGCGTTGCTGTTCGAGTTTGTGCTTTTCCCGCTCTGCATTCTCTCGGGCCCGCTCCTTTTCTTGTACGGCTTCCAGATACGTATCCGGCAAACCAATATTCTCGATCTGAGGCGAATTGACTGTCAACGGGAAGCCCTCCAAGGAATTGGTCATTTCCTTCATGATCTCACCCACGGCCGACTGTCGGTTCCGGATGATCTCGGATGCCGAGAACCGGGATATGGCCGCCTTTGCCGAACTACGGAGTTTCGGGTCAAGAATCCTGTTCTCGAACTGGTCCAGACCACCATATCGGATAAACAAGTCCATCGCTGAGGATTTATCCACGGTCCAGTTGATCGAAACCGTTGCTGTCACAGGCAATTGATTGGCAGTTGCTGCAGATAATTCCTCGCTATTCTTGCGTTGTCGGACTTCAATCACTTCAACACTGTCCACGAAAGGCACCTTCAAATGCAAACCCGGATCGACCTGATCGATTGCCTTGGAAAAACGCTTGACTATCCCGACATGCCCTTCCTTGACCGTGTAGATCGACAAAAAGAGCGTTAGCATGGCTACGGGAAACAACACAGCAACCGCAATATTCTTCGTCAAAAAATTCAAATTCATGTCTATTACCTTATGAGTTGTTAGAAAACGACGGGATCGAGGCTCTCGTCAACTCCCTGCAACGCAAGACTCCCACCATGGCTTTATCCATGCTGTCATCGTTACTTTATCGGAGCAATATTAAACACATGCCATATGCCACCTTCCGAACCCGACATCTCTGCATATTATAATGATAATATTGATTATGTAAATATATTATTTATATTATGAATATTAATTTATATTAAAATAATATGTCATGATAAAGACAATAAACAATGTGGAGGGCGACTGTCATGTCTCGCCTCAAGGATTCGTGTCGATGTCATTGCACAGACGCAGAAGGAATGCTTGTCTCGCATAGAGTCCAATATCCGCTTCCCAGACACCATCAGATAGAACGATGCAAGCCCCTAAACCCCTAATCCAAAAATAGAAGACATGGATAATACGTTCAACGCCCTGCATGACGTGGTTTTTGAAAGTTCGGAAGTTTCACCCAATGGGTGATTCCGGCTTCGGATATGAAGCTCGCGGCGCATGAGACTTCGCGCCTGACACGGACTGCTCTATTTATGGATTAGGGGTAAGAGGGAAGAGGGGGCATGTTCTTGGCATGAACAGTAATCTGTATTGATGCTTGGATATCGATATTTCTGGGTCCAGCTTTCACCATGGCCTTTATGCATAGAAAGCGGCAAAACATGGACTTTCCATGATCGTCTGGATAATAAAAACTCGTCATTGATTTGGCCGACTAGCACGAACAATATGAATTCCAATGCTCTGATTGGTGAAACCTCATAACCCGCATTATTCGCAAATAATGCTCTTGTTTCCTCAACCGCGCCCCGGATAGCTTCAGCGTTTGGCTCACATTATCAGGATTAAGCACTGAGTTTGGCAGCATTGGATATAGCAAATACATCTACCTTGATTATTCGCCCATGCACCATTACTCTCCACTGAAATTCCTAGCGACATTGTTGCCCACATCGGGAAAATTTCTGGGTTAATAAAATGCAATACCTTACTAAAACCAGACCAAGAATGATTAGTGGTTTTTAATCCGCCGATAAAGGTTTCGTTCGTGGTTATGTTGGCCTCCTCTCTCGCCAAGTGACAGGGTTTTTTCATACCCATCCCATATATCCGTGTTATCGGCAACGAGCAACCATTTGGGCCATACATTGCACTTGCTTGCGATTTGTTCTAGAAGCCCGCCTTGACCGAAAGAATCATAATTACCTCCAAAGCCATGCTCTTGGAGAACAACGAGGTATGGAGATGGAGTTCCATCAGCTTGACAGTAGAGCGCATCGTAAGTTGCGATTCCATCGCCTCCGACGAACAGGCCGGCAAGACGCTCTGGCCCATGTGCATCATCGAAATTCTCATCACGTTTGAGGACAACAAACAGGGCATATGGAATGAAGTTGTCACCCACAAAATCTCTTGAGTTTGTTGGGCTTGCATGTTGAGTCCATCCTCCCGGGCGCAAGTCTTCTTGCTTTAGACATTGCTCGTACTCGACGGTATAACCAAGAAATCGGTATTGTGCCGCCGGCAAAGGGCGTTCCTGCGGAAGTTCCTCTGGGTCGGGGCCCTCCAGCCATTCCTGGATGTTGTCCCTGCTCACCCCGTAATCCACATATATGAACGTATGTGCAGCATTGGAACGGGCGCAAAGTTTTACCGGATGCCCATCGCCCCCAGATCCGGGATAGAACAGCGTTCGGTTTCTGAAAAAGTCCTTCCTGTTGAACCCGAATGGAGGGTCTTCAAGCCATTCCGGCATCTGTTCCTGTTCCTCTCTCAGAACATCCACCAACTCTAAATCTTCGCACATAGCCAAATTCTCCAATACCTGAATTGTTTTTGCGCTTTGTCCCCATTCTTTTTGCACTTTGTCCCCATTCATTTTCTTATGAATACCGCATGAGCAAGACAAAACCATACGTAATCATACT
>VXPI01000120.1 GCA_009839585.1 Gammaproteobacteria bacterium | reverse complement strand
TAAACCCGGATATGTTTTCGATGCTGGGGACCATGTCATTCAACTGTCCGTTTACTGCAATGCCGGCGTAATGAAATGCCAGTACTGAAGTTGGCCATTGGAGTATTTGGGTATCTCCGATAGTACCCGCCCCGAATTTGCTGCGTGTCGATGCCCATGCGAGCGGAAGCTTGTTGTTGCGAACGAACTTGACCAAACCCTTGAGATTTTTGGGTTGACTGACATAATTATTGCTCCATTTGATTTCAAGTGCTCCAATCGGTTTGAACAACCGGGAAGATTCCACTAGATCCACTTCGCAGTCCTGATTGCCCCAGCGTGCGTAGTTCAAGTGCACGCTTCCATGAAAACGTTGAGCAAAGAGGGCAGTTTCTGCCAGATGCCCGAATTCATCCTGGTGTGGCAATTTGATGCCGAACAAGCCAGTGTACATGGCCGAATTGGTCAGGTATGCCTTGAAATTCCGGTCGCGTTTGTAACGTCGACCATCCTGGTCCACCCGGAAAACCTTTTTAATGAGAAAGGCCGCTTCCAGGTATTCGATATACTTCTGTATAGTCAGCTTGCTCATGCCGCTACGCTGTGAAAGTCGCTCATAGGATATCTCTTCAGCCGTATTGAAGGCCAGCAATGAAAACAGGGAATTGAGTTCTTGAATATCGCTGATGCCATACAGTTGCGGCAAGTCCCGCAAGAGCACTTTGTCAATAATATCCGATTTCACAAATCGTTCAGGGTCGCTACGAATTATCGGAGACAATGCCAGTTCTGGATAGCCGCCGAAATTCACATAATCTATGAACTGTTCATTGAGTCGGTCAATGTCATGCAGTATGTAGTGGCCAGGTTGCACTTGGCGTATTGAGGGTTGCTCTTCACGCAAATCCAGATATTCAGAGAAGGTGAGTGGCGGCAGAAGAAAGTCAGTGAAGCGCCCAGCACCCGATTCTGTACTTTTTCGCTTGAGAGCTGCTGCCGCTGAACCCGAAACCAGAATACGCAGGTCCTGACGATAATCAACCAGTGGCTTGAGGTGTTTTTCCCAATCCTTGTGAGATTGAATTTCATCGAAGAAAAGAAAACGCAGGTCTGCGGTATGCGGAGAAATTGACTCGACATGCTGCACAATCATTTCCAGGGACTGTCCGTGGAGGAGCGGATGGTCCATTTCAATATAGGCTATGCTTCTGGCATCGATACCGCTACTCAAGAGATTTCCAATCAAATGCCGGATCAAAATAGTCTTTCCTACCCGACGCGGCCCAAGTAACACTATGGCCCGATGCAGACTTGATTCCAGCAACAGATTTCGAACGGGCACAAGATATGCTCGGGGACGCAGATTCTGTATCGCATCGCCCATTCTGTCACTTTCCCACCATGGATTCAGGCGTTTAAGGTGCTCTCTAACCTGTTGATTGGATATGTCTTTCATCTAATATAAAGGTTAAGCATATTTAATTATGCTTAAATATATCAGTAATTATCCAAGACTGCAAATGAGGTGCTTTTTGATACAAAATCCGTCGAAATGAACCGAGCGTTGCAACCCCATAGTTGCATGGATGCGCTAATTCTTGAATGGAGCGGTTTTCACTAACCTGGCTTTCGGAAGCTGGGTCAGGATCATGCGGCAATTTTGAGGTGTGGGCACCGCCTGCACTTCAAGGTAGAATTAATCCCAGCGGCTGAGCCCCAGTCTGGAAATGAGGGAAGCCGAATCGGTTTTGCCGAGTACCAGATCCGCGGTTGCTTGACCCGCACCCGGTCCGATGCCGAAGCCGTGACCCGAATAACCGGTCGAGATTACCAGTCCGGGCAATGGACGGTACTCGTCGATAACCGGAAGCTCATCGGGCATCACGTCAATCATCCCGGCCCATGTTCTCGAAACCCGGATGTCCGCCAATTCCGGAAAGATGGATCCTAATTGTCTACGGGCTTGTTCAAGCAGGGCATGACTGGGCTTCGGGTCCAGAACCCGCTCGCACTCGAACGGGCTCCGGTGTTCAGGCGACGGTGTCGCTGGCCATGACAACTCGGTCAGGAATCGACGCGTGAACTGCAGTTTGACGATTTCCTTTGAGTTGCGATAGGCTGGCAAATAGGACTTCGCAAAACGCAGAAAATCCGGAGTGACCGGACAATCTGCTTTCCCAGCGGGGGCCACAATGTAACTGCCGTCGGAACGTCTTCGCAGCCCCATGCCCTGGCTCCACAGGGCCGGGCCCAGCACATAGTCGGTGGGCTGGGACTGCATGACGGAAGAAATGACCTTCAACTGGGGTAGCCGGACCCCCAGATGTCTACAGAAATATCCACTCCATGCACCACCGGCACAGACCACTGCAGGTGCCCGGATTCGGCCATGCTCGGTGATCACGCCGGACACCCGTCCAGCCTCGACATCGACTCCCCGCACCGCACACTGTTCCAGAATCCGTCCACCCTCTTTCATGACCAGTTCAGCAAGAGCCTGCATCGCAAGATGGGGGTCGGCACTGGCATCGCTGGGCGTAAACAGGGCATCTCGTGTCTGGTTCCGGATGCCCGGAGCAACGGCACGGAGTTCTTCCAGGTCCAGCATTGTCGTGTCGAGATCAAAGGCTCTCGCATGTTCCAGCCATTTTCGATTGGCATCGTAGCGTTTTTCAGTCTCAGACAGATACAGGGTGCCGTTGACCCGGAATCCGATATCGCGACCGGCCTTTGCCGCCAGTTCATGCCAAAGTCCGAGAGAGCGAATGATCAGGGGGAGCTCGGCCGGATGGCGTCCCTGTTTCCGGATCAGTCCCCAATTTCTACTGGATTGCTCACAACCCACCCAGCCTTTCTCGCAGACCACCACGTCAAGCCCGGCGAGTGCCAGGCAATAGGCTGTAGAGCAGCCAATAATGCCGCCGCCGACAACCACGGCATCAGCGGCTTCGGGCAAATGAGCACGAATGCTCATGCGTTATGCGGTTGTGCGAGACTTTCCATCTGTCTGGCGAGACTGACATCGAGTTGGGTAACGCCGCCGCTACTGTGGGTAGTCAAGGCCACCTCGACAGTTTTATAGACATTGGACCATTCGGGATGATGGTCCATCTTCTCGGCAGCCAGTGCCGCACTCATCATGAACCCCATAGCCTGAATGAAGTTGCCGAATGCAAATTTCCGATGCAGCCGGTTATCCCGGAATGTCCACTCTCCGGCAGACTGCTGATTGAGAGTGGTTAAGGCTGTTTCGATTTCCTGTTGATCAATAAGTTCTCTGGACATGTTCTCCTCTCCAGTTTCATGGGCATTATGCAAATGGCCGGAAGCTGGCCGAAGCCCAGACTTCGCCGGTTAACGGATCGTTTTCTATCATGCTGCCAATGCATTCGGCAATTTCCCGCGGGCGGATTTTTCGTCCAAGCCCGATATCCGGTTTCAGGTACTTGTCATAATACGCCTCATCAACCTGATCCACCATTTGCGTGTCGACGAACCCCGGATGGATGATCTTGGTCAGTACTCCATGCCGCAGCCCTTCCTTGTTGAGGGTCGTGCAGGCACCACGCAGTCCCGACTTTGCGGATGCATAGCTGATTTGTCCACGGTTGCCCCTGGATGATACCGACCCGATCATGATGTTGACGGCCTGCACGCCCATTTCAGGGTTCCATCGGTCTGTTCCATCCCGCTGCTGTTTGCGGGCAACTCCGGCAATCGTCTCCATCGACCAGTAAATTGGATGCATCAGGTTCACCTCCATCACCTGACGAAAGTGCCGGTCACTGTAAAGTTCGGCATCACCGGACTGCCCGGCGGCCTGTACGGCTAGCCCATCACGCAGTATGCCCGCTGCAGTAACACAAATCCCGACCGGACCAAACTCTGACTCAAGAGTGCTGAAAACGCTTTTTCGGAAATCATTGTCGCAGACATTGCCGCAAAAAGGCTTGATGTTCAAATGACCTGTGGTATTCTTCAGGGAATCTGCAACATTCAGGCACTGGTCGGATAGGTCGACCAGGCCAACGGCCATCGCCTGTTTGTCAATCAGGTAGTTTGCGACTGATGATCCAATACCACCGGTTGCACCAGTGATCACTGCTACCTTGTTTCTGATATCCATAAAATACTCCGTATTGTGATCAATCGAAAAGAAGTTGCTTGAAGGACTAAGAAGCGCATTCAGCCGGATGCCTGCCAGAGATAACAGTTAATTCCCTTAATCCAAAAATAGAAAACATGGAAGTACGTTTCAACGCCCTGCATTACGTGGTTGTTGAGAGTTCTGAAGTTTCACGGGACCACACGGCTGATGTCCACCATAGCGGTCATGTTGAGTCAGTATAACCTATCGATCAGCAACTGAAACTTGATCGCCAATACTAACAGGATTATGAGTGTTTCTCC
>VXPI01000053.1 GCA_009839585.1 Gammaproteobacteria bacterium | reverse complement strand
GGAGATTTGTGTTCAGGGGAGGTTTTGGGGCGATTCAGTCCGAATTTCGGGAGAAATCCGGGGATTTCCGCAAGTCTTCGCCGGTTCCGGAGGCAGCCAGATGAGGCAGGTACACAGTCCTCGGATGGAAATCGGCGAGGTTCGGATCGAGGACATCGATCCGGCCCCGAAGTCCCGCGACGACATCCCGGCCCTGCTGGCGGGGCTACAGCAGGGCCGGGGCGGGACCGGAACACGGGTCGTCCGGACATGGAGATGTGGCGGATTCTGGTGATGGGGATAGTAAAGCAGGGTCTGGGCTGTGACTTCGACCCGCTCCACGAGCCGGTCAACGAGCACCGGACGCTGCGCCTGTTGCTGGGTCATTCGAGCGTTTCACGCGATGACCGGCATCACCTCCAGACGGTCATGGACAATGTGGATCTGCCGGGTCCGGAGCTACTGTTGGAGGCAGGCTGGCCAGCTGGTAGAGAGCGGTCACGAGGTTGCCGGAAAACAGGGGTTTTCTGGCAGACGCTATTTATGGATTAGAGGAACAAATAGTATGAGTATGCGTTTAACAGCCATAGTCGAACGTGAAGGCGATGGATACGTTTCCTTGTGCCCAGAAGTGGACATTGCCAGTCAAGGTGACACAGTCGTTGAAGCGCGAGAAAATCTAATTGAGGCTCTTGCCTTGTTTTTTGAGACTGCCTCTAGTGGCGAAATCGGCAAACGTTTGACGGATGAGGTGTACATAACCAATATTGAAGTTGCCGTTGGCTAAACTCAAAGTACTTTCTGGTCGTGACGTCTGTCGCAAATTAGCCATTTCATGGATTTGTGGAAGTGAGGAAGAAGGGTAGCCATATCGCAATGCAAAAAGTTGATGGCGGGAACACAATAACTGTTCTGGTACCTAATCACAAGGAATTACGGCGTGGTACCCTGATGTCAATCATTCGACAATCCAAACTTCCACGCTCGAAATTTGAGCAGCAACCCCATTGGAATGACTGTACTTCCCAAGCGCAGTTGGCCTCGAAGCCGGCCGAACAGGCCATGCTTGTTAACACTACGCGGTGCATCGATGATGAGCGCGAAGACGAAGAATCCGGGGAACATGGCGTCGAGCTTGTCGAAGTGCGAGAATACCCTGCGGAATTCCTTGAGCCGCCGGAACAGGCGCTCGACCTCGTTTCGCCTCCGGTACAGTTCTCGGTCGTATTCCCAGGAGATGCTAATTGCGGCAAGCGAATGAATGACAAAACATACTTCCGGGTTTCTGCAATTACCTCATGCTGAATCTGCATATGCCGTTGCCAACCTTTCTTCGTACATAGGCCAAGGTGGAAAAAAATATATATGCTTGATAACAAGCATATATACCTGCTGTATTATGAGCGCATCTACAAGTTAAAGTTCACCAGATGTCAGGATGTCCGAATTTACGAATCGAAAATACTGTACTCTCGACGAATAAGCCAACGACAAATCTATTGAAGCGCTATTTTTCTGCGAGAAATGGTCTAATCGTTTATACCCCGATAGGGATAGATGCACGGGTCAACCTATCCTGATGGGGAGTGGCATCAACATCTGACAGTAAATAAAATGCCGAAGCAGGGTCTCAGCGAAGTAGAATCAATGACAAAAGGAACAAATACTAATACAAGGAAAGTGCAGAAAATCCGATCAAGTACAAGTGGGGATAGAATATGAGCGATAGTCGCGATAAATTCCATGATACGCCAATGCTGGACGAACTTGAGTCTGGCCCATGGCCAAGTTTTATATCGGGAATCAAGAACCTTCGGGATAGACATCCCGACCAGCGAATTAATGGCGTAGCCAATGACCTGTTGGGTCAGCTGGAACATTCCTACGAAACCCGCAAGGGATATTGGAAAGGAGGTACAGTAAGTGTTTTTGGCTACGGTGCCGGCATCATCCCCCGCTTCTCGGAAGTCGGACAGCAATTTCCGGATTCCAAGGAGTTTCATACCCTGAGAGTACAGCCTCCAGCCGGCAATCACTACACCACGGACATGCTCCGACAGCTTGGCGAGAGCTGGGAGCGTTGGGGCTCTGGCCTCGTTACCTTTCACGGGCAAACCGGCAACATAATGTTCATCGGTGCGACCACGGAAAACACCCAGCACTTCTTTGACGAGATTAATGACTATGGCTTTGACCTGGGCGGAGCAGGGCCATGTGTGCGCACTGCCATGTCCTGTGTAGGTGCCGCACGTTGTGAACAATCCTGTACCAATGAACATCGATTGCAAAGGGAATTGGTCAACAACTTTACCGATGATGTTCACCGACCGGCTCTTCCCTACAAGTTCAAGTTCAAGATATCAGGCTGTCCCAACGATTGTACCAACTCAATCGAACGCGCAGATTTTGCAGTGATCGGTACTTGGCGTGATGACATCAAGGTGGATGAAGAGCAGGTTACGAACTTTATTGAAGCCAAGGGTCGACAGTATGTTATTGACAATGTGATTACCCGCTGTCCAAGCAACTGCATGACCCTGACCGACGATGACAAACTGGAAATTGATAATCGGAATTGCGTGAAATGCATGCACTGCCTGAACGTCATGAATCGAGCGTTATCACCCGGTGATGACCGTGGGGTGACCGTATTGGTCGGTGGAAAGCGTACTCTCAAAATCGGTGACTTGATGGGTACCGTAGTGGTCCCCTTCATGAAGCTGGACACCGATGAGGATTACGAAAAAATTGTTGAGATCGCCGAGAACATCATCGATTTCTGGGCCGAAAATGGCCTGGAACACGAGCGATGCGGCGAAATGATCGAACGTATTGGCCTCGTCAACTTTCTCGAAGGTGTTGATCTCGATGTCGACCCCAACATGATCGCACACCCGCGGGAGAGTTCCTATGTCCGTATGGATGGATGGGACGAAGAGGCAGAAAAATGGTTTGAACGCAAGCGGGTTGCCGCTCAGGCAGGGTAGGAATATGAGTCTTCAGGAAATGCGACGCCCGATCGAATCGGGTTGCCCGGACGGCATGCAGTACATGCATCCGTCCATGATTCGAAACTTCGGGCAGTGGAGATACCACGAACACCCCCGACCAGGCGTACTGGTTCATCATGCCGAGAGTGGAGAGTCGATCTGGACCGTCAAAGCCGGTACCCAGCGCATCCTTGATGTCTACACGTTGAGAAAACTTTGCGATATTGGCGACAAGTATGGCGACGGTCACGTGCGTTTTACCATCCGCAGTAACATCGAATATATGGTAGACCACGAAAAAAAGGTCGAACCGTTGATTGAAGCCTTGGAGAAAGAAGGTTTTGTAGTCGGTGGAACCGCCAATTCCGTAGCCTTCATATCGCACACCCAGGGCTGGTTGCATTGCGATATACCCGGTACTGATGCATCAGGCGTCGTAAAAGCGATGATGGACGAGTTGATTGATGAATTCAAGCATTGCCGGATGCCGAATCGCGTACATATCACCACTTCCTGTTGTCAAATCAACTGCGGTGGACAAGGCGATATTGCAATCAATGTCCAGCATACAAAACCACCCAGGATCAATCATTCGCTGGTCGCCAATGTATGTGAACGCCCATCCGTGGTAGCCCGTTGTCCAGTTGCGGCAATCCGGCCAGCAATGGTTGACGGCAAGCCGAGTCTGGAGGTCGACGAGAAAAAATGTATCTGCTGTGGAGCCTGCTATCCCCCTTGTCCACCAATGCAGATCAACGATCCGGAACATTCCAAACTGGCAATCTGGGTGGGCGGAAACCACTCCAATGCAAGAAGCAAGCCGAGTTTCCAGAAGCTGGTTGCGGGCGGTGTTCCCAATAATCCTCCTCGCTGGCCTGAAGCGACGGCAATCGTCAAGAAGATCCTGAAAACCTATCAGCAGGATGCAAAGGACTGGGAACGCGTCAATGAGTGGGTTGATCGGATTGGCTGGCCACGATTTTTTGAATTGACCGGGTTGCCTTTTACCAAGTATCACATCGACAACTGGCGCGGTTCGCGAAAAAGCCTGAACTCATCCACTCATATCCGCTTCGGATTAATCAAACTGAGGAACAGTCATGAAGTTTGCCGTCCTTGTCAACGAGGGTCCCTACACGCATCAGGCGAGTGATAGCGCGTTCCATTTCACGCAAGCAGCGCTTGAGCAGGAACACCAGGTGATTCGGGTATTTTTTTACCACGATGGGGTGAATAACGGAACCCGTCTGACGACCCCGCCTCAGGATGATCGACATATCACCGATCGTTGGAGTGAACTTGCCCAGCAATATGGCCTGGATCTGGTGGTTTGCGTTGCAGCGGCACAACGACGCGGAGTCGTCGATGAGGATGAGCAAAAACGAAACGGCAAGGATGCCAACAACATCGCCGATGGATTTCGAATTTCGGGGCTGGGACAGTT
>VXPI01000401.1 GCA_009839585.1 Gammaproteobacteria bacterium | reverse complement strand
CCTCGAACAGTTCCTGCAGGGTATCGACCAGCAGGCTCTTGCCGAAGCGCCGGGGACGGGACAGGAAGTAGAAATCGCCCTGCCCGATCATCTTCCGGATCAGCGGAGTCTTGTCGACATAGTAGCAGCCCTTGTTCCGAAGCCGGCTGAACGTTTGAATGCCCGTTGGCAACAGGCGGCGTTCTGTCTGAACCTTTGCATTCATGATGTGGTAATCATAGCATGGCGGCGTGGACTTGTATTGATAGGTGGAACTGTATCAAATGCAGGAACAGTGCTTTCAAATGAGTACCTCGGCCAGGCATAACGAGTAGCCAAATAAAGATCAAGGGTAAATGCTCGCCCTCTGCCAGCGGTCAGGCAGGGGCGAGTAGTTACCTTGAAGCAGTAAAGTTTCTGGCACTGCTGTTTATAGACTTGGCCCAAGGTTGCCTTGTTCAATAAGAAAACTACGAAATGAGGGTATGGGAGTGTAATAGGCATCATCAGTACTTTTCTGAATTGCGCCTTGATGTACGAGATGCGAGATATAACTCAGAACAGGATCTACCTCATCAGAATAGGGTTTAGGCAATGAAAAACCTATTTCATCCTGCTGGTTTCTCTTGACTAGTTTAACAATATCAGAGAGTTTCATGCCTTCCCGGAATTGCGTCATGACAACTGCTGTCAAACTGTCTGCCAATTCCATTTCAGGACTTTGCTGAGCCCTATAGTAGGCAATACGGCTTTTCTTGAATTCATCATCAAGAAGATTCCAGTCCAGAGCCTGCATGTCTCCCTGAGTTCTGAGCACTTGTTTTCCCAGAACAGTCTGGGCAAAATAAAGATGGCGTGGCCATCCTTCGCTCGGCTTGGCATAATTCGACAAGCGATTTTCACACCCTGCCGGATTGACGCCGAATGCGCTGCAAAATCCTTCTATCACTTCTTGTGTTTCCCGTGATGACAAACAGCCTACTTCGTGGAGCCTAGACCCACGTGTCAGCTGCATTTTCCGTGATTTGTCCGGAGTATCTCCCAGACCTGCAAGAACCAAGGTAAAAGGCATATTCCATGTGTTGTCGTGCAGGGCTTGGAGAACCTTGGCAATTGGAGAACTGGCATCTTCATCCAATCTCTGTGCTTCATCAATCGCGATAATGACTGGACTTTTTAACCGGCTACGTTCTGGCAGGGATTTCAACCATCTGCCGAACTCTTCAATGCCTGTAAAAGACTGATCCCGATTAGACGTAGACTGTCTCTGGACATTTATACCCACGCCGCCCAGATTTACACCGAGAGACAAGCTTCGCTCATATTGTTCAATAAAGCCCGGCGCTCTCTTCTTGCACACAATCTCTGCTAAAGGTTCAAGTATTCCTGCCGGGCTGACAATATTGGCAGAATTCAGTAGCAAAACTTCTGGCATGACTTTCGGCAAGCCCGATCCTGAAGCCGTAGGAAGAGCAATTTCCCAACCCTTGATCTTTCTCAGTATTGAACTCTTGCCGGCACCCGGCGCCCCATGCACGATACGGGTATTTCCCTGTACCCCATGATCTCCTGCAGCAGATCCCGCATCAGGCTTCCATGACTCTTTCGAGATAGCCAGAATGTCATCAAGGATATGGCCCCTCCCTACAAACACAGGAGGGTCTTCTTTTTCTCCACGCCGAATGTACGTTTCTAGTGCATTTGTATTAAACATGGCCATTTCTTATTCGTATGCCTCAACACTCGGGTACTTATTCGAATGGATAACATCCTTTTCTACTTGTGCATGCTGACGGGAAACAAACAATCATCTGGTCAGCATGTTCCATTTCTTCGCAATTATTGGATAATGATTGTGCAAATTCTACCCAACTCCCAGCAATTGACCATATTCTTGTAAAGATTTTCCGAATTCAAAAGCAGCCTTGTCAATATTAGTTAAGATTTATGCGCTAATTTTGATAACGTTGTATATTTTCGTTTGGATAATCATATAGTTCTGCACAATAATTTGCTAAAAACTTCAAAATCATTTGAACAGGCTTTGTCCATTTTTGTGCTGCAAAGCACCTCTTTCCCCGATACTTCGTATAACCCAAGTCCATACACATCGAAATTACCTCAAATGAGTGGTTGGGGATTAGCATATTTTACTATTTGTTCGCGCCAACACAATCTTGAGATCAGGGCCTAAACACTCTGAATGGGTAATGTGCATCGGGATTTTATCGGTCAATCGAGTAATTCCCGGAAGATGGAACATGGCAAGTGCATCACTCCCCAGCAAATCCGGCGCAAGATACACAACCAGTTCATCAACAAGGCGTTGCCTAAGGAAATTACCTGTCAGACGCGGACCGGCTTCAACCAGTATCGTATTCATCTGTCTCTTCGCGCACTCCTTGAGCATGCTGGTCAGTCCTACCTGACCGCCTTCACCCTGACAGGATATGATTTCGAGATTCGATATGCCATCAAGCTGCTTGCGCCCTTCGATATTTGTCGCAGTGAACAAATATGCTTGAGCTGAATCATCAAAAACCCTGGCCTTAGCCGATATAGACAGCCGACTGTCCAGTATCACTCGATCTGGTTGTCGAATGGTTTCAAGATGACGGACCGTCAAGGCCGGATCATCCTTCTGTATAGTGCCAATTCCCGTCAATACGGCAGAAGAAAGCGCTCGCAATCGATGACTGTCGAGGCGTGATTCTTCACCGGAAATCCATTTACTCTCTCCATCGGGCATTGCAATTCGCCCATCAAGACTGGTCGCAACCTTGAGGATGACATATGGCATGCCGGTAGACATGCGCTTGAAAAATCCTCGATTAAGCTCTATTGCATCTTCGCCGCAAATGCCTGTTGCAACTTCTATCCCTGCCTCATGAAGAGAGTTCAAGCCTCGTCTGCGAACAAGCGGGTTTGGGTCTTCACAGGCAACAACGACACGACTTACACGTGAGCGAATGACAGCATCGGTACAAGGCGGGGTACGGCCTGTGTGATTGCAGGGCTCCAGTGTGACATACAGGGTTGCACCCTGTGCCCGCTCCCCAGCATCTGCAAGTGCTTGAACTTCTGCATGCGGCCCACCGGCCCGCTCGTGCCACCCTTGGCCAACAATTTCATCATCCTTGACCACCACACAACCCACCGCTGGATTGGGATGCACGGTGTACTGGCCACGTTTGGCCAAATCGAGCGCCATTGACATGAATCGCTCATCATCAAGTCTGGTCATGTCTTTTCGGGTTGTCTACAGGCCTCTCGTTGAGAGTGGAAAGCGCAATGATTCAGGATTCAGCTGGTTTGCCTTCCTTTTGTACAGGCAACATGTCTTCTCGCTTGATTCCCAGAATCAGAATGGTCGGACTGGCCACGAATATCGATGAGTACGTACCGATCAGGACACCGATCAACAATGCAAAGGAAAACCCCCGGATTACCTCTCCACCCAGAATCAACAGGGTACCGACCACAAGGAGCGTGGTGAGTGAGGTCAGCAAGGTCCGCGGCAGGGTCTGATTGATTGCCCTGTTCATGATTTCCACAACATCACTCTTTCGCATCTTGCGAAAATTTTCACGGATTCGGTCGCATACCACGATGGTATCATTCAGCGAATAACCAATAACTGCCAATACGGCTGCCAATACCGGAAGCGAAAATTCAAGCTGCAATAACGCAAACATGCCCACGGTAATCACTACATCATGAATCAGGGCCACGATTGAGCCAACCGCAAATCTCCATTCAAACCGAAAAGTGACATAGATAAGAATTCCGAGCAGGGCATACAATACCGCCAGGCCTCCTTGATTGGCCAATTCATCCCCAATTTGCGGTCCCACAAACTCGACACGTCGCATTTGAATCCGACAGTCTGATACCACTCCACCGGATACGCACTGTTGAGTCGAAAGGCTTGATGTATCAATCAGGGTTTCATCATAGGGCTCTCGCAGGACATCCATGACCCGACTGCTTAACTCTGCTGTGCCACCATCCTCGCTCAACATGATGGAAGGCAATCTGACGAGAATATCCTGAGGTGTGCCAAAGTGCTGCACAACTGCATCTTCAAAGCCATTGCCTATTAACAGGTTTCTGGCTTCTTCGATTTCAACGGCATCCGGATAGCCAACCTCGACTAGCGTTCCACCAGTGAAGTCGATGCCAAAATTTAATCCACGAAAAGTCAGTGACGCAATACTGGCCACAATCAGAAACCCTGAGATAATCAGGGCAGTTTTTCGCCATCCCAGGAAGTTAAAAGATGTGGTTTTCCGAAATAACTGCATCGCTCTAGATCGACAATCGCTTGACGATTTTCCCGCCGTAAATTCCGTTGACAATAACGCGACTAAACAGAATCGCGGTAAACATCGAGGTAAGGATGCCAATGCTCAAGGTTACGGCGAAGCCCTTGATCGGACCGGTTC
>VXPI01000180.1 GCA_009839585.1 Gammaproteobacteria bacterium | reverse complement strand
GCGCGGTACAGATCAGTTTTTTAAGTTAATGACATTGCCCCGCCCCCGGGAAGGACAAGCGGGTGCATCCGGTCTCGCTGCACTGCGACGAATTCAACGAGCTGATCGGGGACGAGTTCATCCCGATGCTGAACAAGGCCGGCGGAGCCGGCTTCCAGGTTACCGCCGATACGCAAACCTGCAGTGATGTCGAGGAGCGGATCGGCAATCGCGCGAAGGCCGCGCAGATCGCCGGGAACTTCAATACGGTGCACATGCTCCGGGTACGGAGCAGGGAAACCGCAAAACTGCTGACCGACATGCTGCCCACCGTGCAGGTGGCGCGCATGACCACGGTCTCGACCGCCCAGCACCAGTCGGACCCAACTTCCGACAAGCATTTCGGGAGTTCCGTACAGGACCGCATCTCGACATCGGATGTGCCGATGCTCGAGCCGGGAGACCTGACCCGGCTGCCCAAGGGGCAGTCGTTCATGCTCATGGAGGGCGGACAGCTCTACAAGCTTCGGCTTCCGCTTCCGGCACCCGGCGGCCGGCCGGTGCCGGACCGGATCGCGGACCTGACCGCGAAAATGCGCAACGACTACCACGCCAGGGTTGACTGGGCACGGGACGACTGGTGGCAGAACATCATGCCCGCGGAGCGCCAGGTGGAACAGGATTTCCGGGAAATGGTCCGGGCACCCGTTCCCGCGCCGGCCGGAGATCCGGATGCCGGCCGGGGTGATTCCGGGGTGGCCGGGATGGAGATGGAAGCCGGCCTTGACGAGGCCGTGGAAGCCGGTGCAGGGGTGGCCGCATGAAGGAACGCAGGGAACCGTCAAGAAACCTGGTTGCCCGCATCGTGCGCGGGATCACGGGCTGGCTGTTCGCACTGGCCGGGGCCCTGTTTCTGAGTGTCGTGATCGAGTGGGCCGGACTGACGTTTTTGTGGCCGGACCAGGGATCGGCGCGGTCCGCACACGTGCTCGAAAGGGACCTGGCCTATCTGGGCGTGGAACGGGGGCAGCCGGCCGCCGACCCGGGATCCGCCCCGGCACTGGCCGCGGTGATCTTCGGAAGACTGTACCGGGGCGTGATGGTCGACACCGGCCTTGAAGCGGTTCTGCGCGGACTGTCCGGATTCTCGTCACTGGTGGCGGATTACCTGGAAGCCTGCCTCAATACCGTCCAGACTTTTCTGGTGCGCGTGGCGATTACCCTCACGGCCCTGCCGATCCTGGTGCTGTTTGCCCTCTGGGGAGCACTGGAAGGGATGGTGAGACGGGATCTGCGCCGCTTTGGCGGCGACATCGAGCGGGGCATGGTCTACCACTGGCTGAAGCATTTCGCGGGGGCGCTGGTGATTATGCCCGTAGTGCTGTACCTGGCGTGGCCCGGGGCCGTGAATCCGGCCTGGGTATTCATCCCGTTTGCGCTCGCACTGGCTGTCAACGTCATGGCGATTACCGCCACGTTTACCAAATACGTGTAGCAGGAGGCAGATGAAGAAGCTGGTCCTGATCATGCTGATGGTACCTGTCCTGGCAGGCTGCAGCACCATCCGCGACTGGATGTCCGGCGGGCCGGAGCGGGGCGGTCCGCCGGCACGGATACAGACTGCGGTACCGCCGCAGGACAGCGGGGTCTGGGTACCGCTGCTGCCGCCGGGGGCTCCGCTGCGTCCGGCACCCTGGAACGGGGCGGGCGGACAGCTGGAAGGCCTGGTCACCGTGATCCAGGAAGTGGATGCGGTGATCCGGCTGGTCGACCTGGTATCCCGCATGCCGGCCCGGCCGGGAGACATGCAGGTGAACTACACGCGCATCCAGGCGGATCTTTCCGCGGTGCGCGCAGGGCTGGTCGAGGCGGTACTGCAGCCGCAGACCGCGCCCCGCGAATGGCCGTCGCTGAACGGCGACTACCGGGAGTAGCCCATGGCCATCGGAACCGATGTCGGCAGTGCCTTCGGAGCGGGTTCCGGACTCGATGCCGCCGATATCCAGATAGTGGTGGCGGGTCTGGCCACGGCCGGAGTGCTGCTGTTCTCGGCGTGGTACCTGATGAAGGTGTTTGCCCGGGGCTGGCGCAAGGGTGACCTGCCGCATGTCCTGACCGGGACCATGCTGGTCCTGCTGCTGATGTTCTTCGTGTTCTGGATCGCAGGACAGGACTGGTAGCCGGAATATTTCAATGTCAACAATTGACGGAGGATCCATGAAAAAGAAACTGATGCAGTGGAAATCTTCACTGGCAGCCGGAGCGGGCGTCCTCCTGTTCCTGCCGCCGGCGTGGGCGCAGCCCACTGCCGACCAGATTATGGAGGACATGCGCGGATTCATGGCGGATGCCACTGAACTGGTAACCTGGATCATCCTGGTCCTTGCCTACCTGGTCGCTGCCTGGCTGATTATCGATGGAGGCTGGCGCATCTTCAAGGACCGCGAGGGCGGGGGCCAGCGTTTCCTCATCGGCGTGCTCGTGGCGTTCGCCATGCTCATCTTCACCTCGTTCCTGGTGTCCACGGGCCAGGGCGAGATCGACAACATCCGGGGCTAGCATGAAGAAGGACTGCCGGGAAACGACAATCCGGGAACTCGAGCGCCGCCTGGCGCGCATGGAAGAGATCGGCGAGCAGCAGCTCCGGCTGCAGGATGCCGTGCTGGACCGGACCCGCCGGACGCAGAACCATCTGGCCTCCCTGGTGAAAGCCGCCAGCGGCATGGCCATAGACCTGGCAGCCGGCGAAGGCATGAAATCCGTAATGGATCTTGCCCGGGGGCTTGACCGGCTGCATGGGCAGATCACCGAGGACGCGAGACGCCAGGAAAAGGTGGTCGACCTGGAGTCGGAACGACGACGCCGGGAGCAGGACGATGGCTGAAGATCTCGCCCGCCTGCCGCCCGCCCGGCGCATCAGCTTCCAGCCGGTCATGGCGCTCGGCCTGACCGGCACCGAGCTGATCGTGGTGATCGGTGCGGGCTTTGGCTGCCTGGCTGCAGTCATGCTGGTCACGATCCCGCTGTTCGGTGCCCTGCATGTCTCCCTGCTCTCCGGGGCACTGGCCGGGCTTGCGGGAGCCCTGGTCCTGCGAGTCCGGATTACCGGCACCAGTCGCCAGGCGCCCGAGGGCTACGTACTGCAGCGACTGCACGGACTGCGCCTGCAGTTCGGGAGCCTGCCGGACCTGATTGCCGGACACGGGAGCTGGGATGCCTGGCGACATGGACGGGACGGATGAAGACATGAAGTGGTTCCGGAAGAAGCCGTCGAGGACGCCCGGGAAAGTCCCGCCCGCGGTTCCTGTACTCGAGGCGGAGATGGACCGGCATCCCGGTGATGGCGGGGAAGCGGGCATGCTGAATCCCGACCTGCGGGGCCTGCCGCATGGTCTCGGGTATGTCAATACCGCGCATACCGTGATGGCCATCAACCGCTCGCTGCTGCTGGCCAACATCATCCTGGGGGCGGTATGCATCGCACTGGCCGTGGGCCTTGCGCAATCGCGCGAATGGATCACGGTATACATTCCGCCGGATACCGCCAGAGGCAGCCTCCAGACCGCTGGAACGCCGGGGCCGGCTACGGTGTACGGTTTTGCCGGCCAGGTCCTGCAGATCCTGAATCACTGGCCGGTGGACGGCGAAGCGGACTATGCGGCCGCAATCAAGAGCCAGACGCCCTATCTCACGCCGGGGTTCCGCCGGCAGCTGCAGGAGGACTACGACCGCCTCCGCAACCGCTCCGGGCTCAACGAGCTGAGAGGCCGGGCACGTGCCCTGCATCCTGCAGCCGGACGGCTGTACGGCCCGGAGCGGGTGGAACGTCTGGGCGGGGGAGTCTGGGGCGTGGAAATCGAGTTCCGTCTCGTCGAGTCCATCGAGGCCTCTCCGATCAAGGATCTGGTCATCCGCTATGCGGTGCGCGTGGTTCGTGCAGACGTCAATCCCGAGGGGAACCGCTGGGGCCTGCAGCTCGATGGCTGGATACGGGATCCGGTGCGGATCCCGGACGCGGCTGGATGAGGATGAGCCATGCCGAGAAAGACCCAGTACTGGATCTGCCGGGGCAGGGGCCTGTGCGTGAACTGCGGCATGCGCTCGTGGGAAGGGACTGCCCGGTGCGGACCGTGCCAGAGAAGACACCATGCAAAAAGGAACCGGCCAGGACATGCATACACCGGCCACAAGCAGGACCGGGACGGCATGGAAAGGGCGATGAGGAAAAGACATCCCGGCTGGACGCACGAGGAAGTCCAGTGCGCAGTGAACCGGGAATGGCGGAAGAGGAAGGAGAAGTATGGCGAGGTCGGGGAAACCGCGGCAATCTCCCGGAAGGACTTCCTGCGCAGGCGCGGCCAGATGGCGGTATACGGAAAGGGGGCGAGCGCATGAAGCATCCCGGGCAGGAGAAAAGGGCAGAGGCCGTGGCAATGCTCAGGCAGG
>VXPI01000278.1 GCA_009839585.1 Gammaproteobacteria bacterium | reverse complement strand
ATTTGCACACTATGATCAAATTTTGCCTGGATCAGCTGATCGAATTTTATCATTGGCAGAAAAAGAGCAGGCTCATAGACAAAAGTGGGAGTCTGATGTTCTGTGATCTCAAAAATCCGACATTTGCAGGGGGCAGTGGATGGGTTTTGGGCTTTCAGTTTTTGCCTTAATGATTGCCTTTCTTTGTGCCTATTTCGCTTTCCCCATTGTAGCAACGGCCTGTATTTCAACAGTACTTGTTGGAATTGTAACTGCATTCATCAGGGGTCGCCCGAACAAGGAAAAGGAAAATTAATTTTTTGCGTAGTGCGACACCTCGCCCATCTGCCGATCCGGCAATCCATCGCAACCCAGCAGTTTGACCGCGTCGACAACCTGCACAAGCACCTTGCTTTCGATGCGATCGCCACCTGCCATGTCCATAACCTGAATTCCATGGCCTGCAACCATCCGCAAGTACCGGCCCGGGAAGTGGTGGAAGACAAGCAAGTGGATTGCCTGAACGAGTATCGCACAGACCGTGAAATCCACCGTTCCCCCGGCCTCCCGATCCGGATATCCGTGCCTTCGTCATCGCCCTTGCGGGCATCGCCGGCTTCCTGCCGGGAAGGAACCAGCGCCTACCGGGAACCCGAAAGCTGTGGCAGGCCCATGACGCGTTCGTCCCGATGCTGGTCTATCACCGCGGAAAATGCCTGGGAACCGCCACCCTGAGAACCAGTGCCTATCGTAGTTCACAGTGTCCTGATGAATACGAATTCATCTTTACTCAATAAGTTACCATAGCCAAGCCACGCCATCGGCCCACAACAAGAATCCATCCAACAACACCGGAGAGAACCATGTTCAAAGCAATGATCATCCTGAAACGTCGAGAAGACCTGGGGTTTGACGAGTTCAAGTCCCACTGGCTAAACCATCATGCAACCCTGGTCCGTCAATTACCCAATATCCGCAAGGCAGTATTTAATTTTTCAACCGAAGAGGGTGCCGGAGAAGTGGATGCCGTGTCCGAACTCTGGTTCGACAGCCAACAGGATTTTCTGGACGCTTATTCCAGCGAGATCGGCCAACAGGTCGCACAGGATTCCCTGGCCCGTGTCAGCAAGCGTGAGCGTGTCATGCTGACTGAACACGACATTGTTTGAACACCGTCTTTGGGAGCAAGCAATGAATCTGCAGCGCACCGTCTATCTGAATGGAGAATATCTGATTGAGAGTCAGGCCAGGATTTCGATATTTGACCGGGGAACACTATTTGGCGACGCTGTCTATGATGTCGTGCCCGTCCTGGCGGACCGATTTATCAACTTCGACAATCACTATTCACGATTAACCCGCTCTCTGGATTTGCTGTCTATCCCCTGCCCCATAAGCTCCGGGGATTTGCTCACATCAATTCGGGAACTGGTATTGAGAAACAGCTTGTCTGAGGGGGTTATCTATATTCAGGTGAGTCGCGGGATTGCAGATCGGGACTTCCTGGCCGAGAAGGATCTTTCTCCTACAGTATTCATGTTCACGCAGCAAAAATCCCTGTTGCAGCACCCAAAACTGCCGGGCGGAATCAAACTCAAAACCGTTCCCGATATCCGCTGGGCGAGACGCGATATCAAATCCTGCAATTTGCTTGGCCAGATTCTTTCAAAATCGACGGCACGAGATGCAGGTGCGGATGAAGCACTCATGATTGAATCCGGTGGCACGATTACGGAATGCGGCAGCAGCAGTTTTTTCATTTACCGGGATCAACGCATCATTACCCGTCCACTCGGCACGGACATACTTCCGGGGGTGACCCGACATGCCCTGATGAAACTCAAAAATACCCACCAGATTTCAATTGAAGAGCGTTCGTTTACCCTGGATGAAGTCCTTGCGGCAGAGGAAGCGTTTTTAAGCGGTGCATCCTCCCTGGTTCTTCCGGTAGTTACGGTGGATAACGTTCCAATAGGCAATGGCAGGCCAGGCCCCATCAGCACAACCATGCGAGAGAACTATATCCAGTTTGCCCTGGATTCAGGAATCCCTGCCCGCTCCTGAACCTGCATTCGTGATATGAGTGTCCGCTATTTATGGAACTCGTCACAAGCGAACCCTTGATCTACCTTTACCTGCTCGGTGTCATGGTGTTTGCCGGCATCGTGCATGGCAGCCTGGGTATCGGATTTCCCATGGTTGCAACACCATTGATTGCCGTGTTTCTGGATGTTCGGCTGGCCATATTGATGACTCTGGTCCCAACTGTCGCAGTCAATGTCGCCACTATTGCCGGCGGTACTGACCAAATGCGAAGCATCCAGGACTATGCGCCAATGTTTCTGGGTGCTATCGCCGGTTCCATCATCGGCGCCTGGATGCTGGCAACCATGGACCCAGCACCATTTCGACTAGCTCTCGCTCTCTTGATTATTCTGTATCTATTCACCGGAACCAGGTCTTCGAAATATACAGAATGGCTACCCCATCACAATAAGGCCGTGATGTGCGGGTTTGGGCTCACTGCCGGCATCTCCGGGGGAATTACGAATGTCATGGTTGCGATACTGATTATTTATTTTTTGGGCCAATCCATGACACGCTCGAAAATACTGCCGATCTTCAACATCTGTTTTTTGATCGGCAAGGTGACCCAGATAGTGATCTTGAGCCTTGCCGGCTGGGTAAATCTGGGCTTGATCTACCAGTCTGCATTACCCGCAATAACCGCTCTGGGCGGGTTGTGGGCTGGAATGCAGATAGGCAACCACATCAGCAAGGAGATTTACAAAAAAATGCTTCATTTGCTACTGGTGTTTCTGGCAGTCGTGCTGATTGGCCAATTCCTGATTGATTTGATATACCCGGTCGGATAGTTGACCAGCCTCGAAATTATTCTCTGGAGGTCAATGACTGGACAGACAGTGGTTCTCAGGTGACTTCGGTCAACCCCCGGGCGACTGTACGCATTTTATTGATCATACTTACCAAGCCGTTCGAACGAGTCGAGGAGAGATGGTCTTTCAAGCCAATCCGGTCAATGAAATACAACTCGGCCTTATGAACGCTCTCGGGTGGCTGTTCGGAAAGCACCCGGATCAGCAGGGCAATGATCCCCTTGGTGATGATCGCATCGCTGTCGGCCGCATAGACAGCCTTTCCGTCCTTGAGTTCGGCATGTAGCCACACCCGGCTTTGACAACCGGGCACCAGGTTTTCATCCCGCATGTACCGATCATCAAGATCGGGTAGATTCCTGCCCAATTCAATGATGTATTCGTACTTCTCCATCCATTGATCAAACAACTGAAACTCTTCGATGATTTGATCCTGTATTTGGTCAATGCTGGATGACATGGAGAAACGGGTTTGGTTACCTAACGAAGTGGTTCTCTACAGGAGAATAGCGGATGCCTTCTCGACACCGCCGACTAGTGCATCGACATCAGCCTGATTGTTGTAAAACGCAAACGATGCTCTCACCGTGCCAACTATTTCATAGAAGTCCATCAGTGGCTGAGTGCAGTGATGCCCGGTTCTAACCGCAATCCCCATCTGATCCAGGATTGTACCGACGTCGAACGGGTGTACGCCTTTCAGGTTAAAGGATACGACTCCTGCCTTTTCCCTGGCTGTTCCAACAAATTCGACACCGTCAATCTGGCTCAATCGCCGGCTTGTACAGGCAAGCAGATCCTGCTCGTGTGCGATCAGCTCACCTTGATCAAGTTCATCGTAGTATTCCAGCGCAGCACCGAAGGCAATGGTATCTGCGATATTGGGAGTGCCCGCCTCAAACTTGAATGGCAATTCGTTGTAGGTAGTTTTTTCGAAGGTAACCCGCTCAATCATCTCCCCGCCACCCTGATAAGGCGGCATTGAATCCAGCAAGGGCTCCTTTCCATACAAGATGCCGAGACCCGTCGGACCCAGCATCTTGTGCGCTGAAAATGCATAGAAATCGACATCCAGGGCACGCACGTCAACCTTCATATGCGGCAAAGCCTGAGCACCGTCGAGCAAAACCAGTGCATCGTATTGATGAGCAAGCTTGATAACCTCCTTGACGGGATTGATCGTGCCCAATGCATTTGAGACATGCACCAGGGAAACCAGGCGGGTACGCTCATTCAGCAAATTCTGAAAAGCCTCCGTATCCAGTTCTCCCGCTTTGGAGATTGGGATAACTTTCAGCTTCGCCCCCCGCTCCTCACATATCATTTGCCAGGGTACGATATTGGAATGGTGTTCCATGGTCGAAATAATGATTTCATCTCCTTCTTTGAGGAAATGCCTCCCCCAGGAACAGGCGACAAGATTGATGCTTTCAGTAGTGCCTCGGGTGAACAGGATTTCGCGGCTGCTTGCGGCATTCAGGCAATTACAGGTTGCTTCCCTTACCTGTTCATAAGCGTCGGTTGCCCTCTGGCTTAAATGATGTACACCT
>VXPI01000246.1 GCA_009839585.1 Gammaproteobacteria bacterium | reverse complement strand
AGATTTTTATAAGAGACATGTGCAGGACATAACAGGACAAAAGGCTGAAATTCTGAAACTTCTGGAGACGAACCCAGAGGGCCTTTCACGCAGTAAAATTGCCAATAAACTGTTATTTCATATTAATAATAAAACGCTACAAAGAAGACTCTCCGCCCTTTCCGAGGAGTGAAAGATAGTAAAGAACGGTGACAGAAAAGGAACCAGATACTATCCTGCAAAAACCCATCAGCAGGATAGTAAAGGACATACTGACCAGTATAAACTCGAAATATTCAGTCCGGAAAGCATAAATCTCCTTGGTTTCCTGAATTATCCACTCCATGCACGCGAAAAAGTATCCTATAAAAGGGATTTTATCGAAAGGTATACTCCCAATGAAACTGCCTATGTCCCGAAAAGACAACGAGAAACGCTACTCGAAGCAGGTCAACGGTTTGACAAGACATTGGCTGCGGGAACCTATGCTCGCCAAATCTGCCAGCGTCTCCTGATTGACCTTTCCTACAACTCCAGTCGATTAGAAGGTAACACCTATTCAATACTCGATACCCAGAGACTGGTGGAAGAAGGTATCAGTGCTGAAGGCAAGATTAACCGGGAATCCGTCATGATCCTCAATCACAAGGAATCCATATTGTTCCTTATAGAGAACGCGCAAGATATCGAGTTGAACCTCTTTACGTTATTCAACCTCCATAATCTATTGTCGCAAGACTTGCTTGCGAACCCGGAGGCCTACGGTAACGTCCGGACGATTGATGTCGATATCGGGAATTCCACGTACAAGCCGTTAGGCAACACACATGTGCTCAAGGAGCTGCTTGAACTCGTTTTGCTGAAAGCCAGAAAGATCAAAAATCCTTTTGAAAAAAGTTTCTTTTTACTGATCCACCTGTCCTACCTGCAGGCTTTCGAGGATGTCAACAAACGAACTGCAAGACTAAGTTGCAATATTCCATTTATCAAACAGAATCTATGTCCACTGAGTTTTGTCAGCGTATCACGTGATGACTACACTGCGGCATTACTCGCAATCTATGAAAAAAACGAAATCACCCCAATGCTCGATTTGTTTTGCTGGGCCTATACTCAATCCTGTAAACAATACGACGTTGTAAAGGAATCTCTGGGTGAAATCAGTGCCTTTCGCATTCAGTATCGCCAACAACGAAAAGAAGTGATGGGACTAATTATTAGAGGTGGATTGCACGGTAAGGATATCGAACAGCACATCGAAAAATATTGTGCTGACAGAGATATAGCCGAGGTCGATAAGTTTACGGCAATGACGCTGGCTGACCTGGGAAGCCTGCATGAAGGGGCAATAATCGGGCTGGGAATTTCAAGAGCACAGCTAAATTCATGGTTAGATGCCAGTCCAGAGTAGTTTTGGGTACTACTGTATCAATCCGGGAAGATACCGATGATGAATTCCTGCCAACACAATTTCTTGAAACAAATTACACTTTGTAATTCTGCGTTTATATCAAATATTGGAAATGCCAACTGATAATTGAATCAACGATGAAATACTCATACCTCGACCAGAATCTACCGACTAACGATGTATCGGAAAGGAATTTCCAAAAGCCAGATTGCAGACCAGGTCTCTGATCAGCAATCCAGCTTAAAATCAGAAACAGGCCAAGGAAAAAACAAGCAAAATAAGACCATCCCCAAGGTAAATCAAGGATGACCACCGCCCCAAGTATTGCACTTCATAGTAGAATTGAGGAAGTAAAATTTTAATCGTCAATGCTTCAAGTCCGCATGACTAGGTTTTTATGTGAGCCTGAATATATCTGGATCAGAGAAAATGTTTGAAAGAAACTGGAAAAATTTGAGCTATAGCAATGTGGCACACGTTCGGATATCCTAGCCAACCCCAAGTTCCGGTAATCAAAAAAGCCAATGCCAAAACCAGAACAGTTGATCTTGGAAGACGTTCGCTATTTTCATGGGGAACAACGTGGAAACTTGCGGCCGATCACCCTTCTGGTTGGTGAAAACAGTACAGGAAAGAGCACTTTTCTGGCATGTTTTCACGTACTGCATCAAACGCTCCGTTCATTCATCGCAAGAGGTGACACACCGCCTGATTTCAATCAGGAGCCGTTTTCCATGGGATCGTTCAGAGACATTGCCCGGTCTCGTCGAGGCCCCGCTGGGAAAGTAAATGAATTCAGTCTGGGTATCAACCTTCCTCCGACTAGGCATACGCGGGAAGTTCTCCCAACAGAAATCATTGTCACCTTTGAGGAACGAGGTTCGCAACCTGTACCAGTTTCCTACCTGTATCGATTTGGCCCAACCGAATTCATTGATATACGGCGTGGTGAGAGGGATGTTGCTGTCGTGACTATTCCAGACCGGAAGATCGAACTGAACACCCCAATTTACCCGTTTGGTTTCTACTATCTAACCTTCGCCGAAAAATGGTTTGTAAAAGAATTTCCGGAAATTGAACCGATACGTTCCTATCTACATGGATTGCTGAACCTTGATGATACGGACAAAAGGACCCCTCCCTCCTTGAAATATCACCGATATGATATGTTGGCTTCGTTTGGTTCAACAATCGTCCCAGTTGCGCCTCTGCGCGCCAAACCGAAACGAACCTATGATCCAGTCAGTGAAGCAAGTAGTCCTGGAGGCGAGCACATTCCCATGTTGATGATGAGACTGAATCATGGCGAGAAAAACCGATGGCAATCACTGCATGACGAGCTGGTCGAATTTGGAAAGGACTCCGGGCTTTTTTCCGATATCAAGGTCCGGCAGCACGGAAAACAGATACATGACCCATTCCAGCTTCAGGTCAAAGCTCAGTCAGGCACATACTCAAATATCATAGATGTGGGCTATGGAGTCAGCCAGAGCCTACCGATACTGGTTGAGCTGCTGTCTGAAAATGGTCGGAGACCGTTACCGCGCAAACGCCAATATGACAAGACATTCCTTCTACAACAACCCGAAGTACACCTGCATCCCCGAGGGCAGGCGGAGCTGGCCAATCTGTTTGTAAAAATTGTTAATAAAAAACCAGGTCGTAATCGATTTTTGATTGAGACTCATAGCGATTACATTGTCGACCGTATACGCATCTTGGTGCGAAAGGAGCAACTAAAGGCTGAAGACGTATCCATCATATTTTTTGAACCTGGGAACAACAAGGTAGAATTGCATAATATTACCTTAGACAAATTCGGGAACATTGAGAATGCTCCGGAAGGTTACCGGTCATTTTTCCTCAGGGAAATGGATTGCCTGTTGGGTTTTGATGACTGAGGACAGATGACATGTGCATAATTGTAGATGCCAACCGGATGGGGGGATTTCTAAAGGAACCATATGGAGAGGATGCCACTCCAATACATAAATGGCTGAAAAAGTCGGGACATCTAATTTACTCTACAGGGGGATCATTTACTGATGAGGTCGGAAAAAAGGCCATGCAGAAGCTTATGAGCTATGCCCAAGCTGGTCGAGCATCTGTGATATCTTCCAAATGCTTTGAGAATTTTGAAAAAGAATTGCGTAGTAACCCTGAAGTGCAATCCGATGACCATCATATTCTGGCTTTGGCTCAGTATTCTGGTGCCCGGGTATTGTTCACGGGCGATTCAAGGCTTATGAATGATTTCAGAAATAAGAATCTCATCGATAACCCGAGAGGGAAGATTTATTCTGATTGCCGCCAGGCCACATTACTCAATCAATCTGCGTGTCGAAGAACGTAGAATGCAGGTTTAGGAAAGGACGTCCTCAAACTGAATTTCTCTCATTGCCCAAAACTTCGAACCTGATCGTTTTCCAACGACTGATTCATCGTATTCAAAACCCGCTTGTGTGACATGTAACCACCTTTAGAGAAGATATGCCTCGACCGTGGATAATGAGATTCTCCAATAGGTATCTCACGCATCACAAGACCAGCCCCGAAACATACTCTCTACTCGGTCGTAATAATCGAACAACTGCCCTTTCCAGGACATCGTACGAATTCTCGTTGCACAAAAGCATAACCAGAACCTATCTGATTGGACAACACACCGCCTGACTCTTCATCCCGAAATCTCCAGAACAGCCCACAAGATCCCAAACAGTACCGGCTGATGAATCAGGTAGTAGGCAAGACTGTGGCGACCTAACCAACAAAGCCCTCGACCTATCCGCCCGGCAAAGGCAATGTGCCCCAAAACTGTCCACCAGCCCATACCCTGCAAGAGCCTGGCCCACCGATGCCGAATAGCACCGGTGCCAGCCAGGGGAATATCGGCCTATAATCACTGGTCACTGGCGGCACTTCCTCAAAACCCAGTACATAGCTCGCTACCCCTTCCAGCCAATCAGGAGGGATGGTAAAGTTGACCACGACAACCACTACCGCACACGCCAGAACCACCCACCCGGGCCAGCGTAA
>VXPI01000363.1 GCA_009839585.1 Gammaproteobacteria bacterium | reverse complement strand
CAGGAAAACAACCAGGAAAACAACCAGGAAAACAACCAGGAAAACAACCAGGAAAACAACCAGGAAACTGCCCAAGAAAGAATTCTTGCCTTGTTGCGGAGGCATCCTGGCCTCACTCGGGAAGCGTTGGCGGCCAGTACCGGGATTACTCCCGGTAGCATAAGGCATCACCTGGAAAGCCTCATAAAGTCAGGGCTTGTCCGTCATGTCGGGCCTAAGAAAAAGGGTCGCTGGGAAGTTTTAGAGAGTGATATGGACAGTGCAGGGATTCGGGCCGGTGAAATGCGCAATGTTGCCGTTTCAGATAGCGGAAACAATGAGGGCACAACAAAAAACAACCAAGAAAACAACCAAGAAAACAACCAGGAAAACAACCAGGAAACTACCCAAGAAAGAATTCTTGCCTTGTTGCGGAGGCATCCTGGCCTCACTCGGGAAGCGTTGGCGGCCAGTACCGGGATTACTCCCGGTAGCATAAGGCATCACCTGGACAGCCTCAGAAAGTCAGGGCGTGTCCGTCATGTCGGGCCTAAGAAAAAGGGTCACTGGGAAGTTATAGACGATGACTGAATGATGCAACTTGAGATTGAGTTTTTCTCCCTTTTGGTTAAGCGTTGCGAGCAAGCTTGGTTGTAGGATCGGTACTCTGCTACTGTTATTAATGATGTAGGTAAAGGCAAGATGCTAAAAGCAGTCAAGAAAGCCTCCAATACGGTTCAAGACTTATTACTTCGGGTAATGGAGCTCTTGGTGAATTGTTCAAGTATTCGCGTTTCCAAAGAGTTCGGGGGGCGCAGAAATATCCCGCTTTTCTGGCAAACAATAAATATTGTTGGGCGGAAAAGAGTAGCAAGCCGATAACCCGTTCATCATGCATCTCATCATACGGATCCCCCGATGAGCAGTAAAAAGCCAATCTCAACAGTGAATCGATCCCACATGACCGAATTGATGCAACGCACGCCCGGAGAAGAACTCATCTCGGGTCTGGTAGGCAATATTGTCTTTCACAGTGAAGAGGATGGTTTTACCGTGTTGCGCCTGAATGCACGGGGTCATGGCAAGCTGGTAACCCTGGTAGGCACTTGCCCGGATATATCTTCCGGACAATGGATTGATGCTTCTGGAAAGTTTGTCAAGGATAGCAAGCACGGCATGCAGTTTCGTGCAAGCTACATCACCGTTTCAGAGCCAAAGTCATTGGATGGCATCGAAAAGTATATGGCTTCGGGAATGATTCCGGGTATTGGCGATGTGTATGCAAAGCGTCTCGTGAAACACTTTGGAGAAAGTGTATTTGAGGTTATCGACAATGAGCCACAACGTCTGCTTGAGGTAGAAGGAATAGGACAGTCGCGTCTAGAGAAAATTATAAACTCCTGGAAGGAGCAGAAGAAAATCCGCGAGATTATGGTCTATCTGCACCAGCATGGAATTGCAACCGCCAAAGCCATCCGTATCTACAAGGCTTATGGTGCCAATGCCGTCAAGATTCTTGATGAAAACCCGTATCGGCTGGCACGGGATATGCATGGTATCGGGTTTCTGGGTGCCGACAAGATTGCCCAGAATCTTGGCATGGAGAAAACTGCCATGATTAGGGTGGGTGCAGGAATCGCCCATGTTCTTACTGAAGCGACCAAGGACGGTCATTGCGGACTACCGGAACAGGAAATGCTGGATGCAGCCTCGAATTTGCTTGAAGTCCCGATGGAAATCATTCGTGAAGCTCTGGAAAGGGAAATCAAGTCTGATAGCCTGATCAATGTGCCGGTCGACGGAACACCCTGCGTATTTCTGAGCAAGCTCCTATATGCGGAGCGATCCATTGCCTATCACCTCAGGCGTATTAACACCACCCCCAAGCGTTGGCCATCAATCAATATCGAAAAGGCGATAGACTGGGTCGAGGAAAAAATCGGTTTCAATCTGTCACAGAGCCAGGCCGATGCAGTTACTCAGGCGATACGCTCAAAGGCCATGGTTATAACCGGTGGCCCCGGTGTAGGGAAAACTACCATCGTCGATTCGATTGTCCGTATCGTTACCGCCAAGAAATTGAACGTGCTGTTGTGTGCACCCACTGGCCGTGCAGCCAAGCGTATGAGCGAGGCAACCGGAATGGAAGCCAAGACCATTCATCGGCTACTGGAGTTCGATCCCAAAAATGGCCTGTTCGTTCGCAATGAGGATTATCCGCTGAAAAGTGATCTCTTGATCGTTGATGAATGCTCAATGATCGATACGCCACTCATGAGAAACCTATTGAAGGCCATTCCCGATCACTGTGGATTATTAATAATTGGTGATATCGACCAATTGCCTTCAGTCGGACCTGGACAGGTGTTGGCAGATATTATCAGGTCTGACTATCTCCGGGTATGTGAATTGACCGAGGTATTTCGGCAAATGGCCGAGAGTCGGATTATCATCAATGCACATCGAATCAATGCAGGCAGTATGCCTGAGCTGGAAAACCCTGAAACCGACGGGGATTTTTATTTTATTCCTGTCGACAATGCGGATCAGGCAGTGGAAAGGGTTATTGCACTAGCGAGTCGGCGTATTCCGCAAAAATTCGGATTTAATCCGATTCGTGATATTCAGGTGCTGTGTCCGATGAATAATGGGCCGACTGGTACACGGGCCCTGAATGTTGATTTGCAGTCAGTATTGAATCCGTCATCCGGCGAGAAAATCGAACGCTCGGGCAATACTTATTGTCCTGGCGATAAGGTGATGCAGGTTGCCAACGATTACGATAAGGAAATCTTCAATGGGGATATTGGCATTATTGAGAACCTGATACCTCAGGGCAAGGGTCTGGTTGTTAATTTTGATGGACGGTTGGTTCCGTATGAACAAAAAGAACTTGATCTACTGGTGCCTGCTTATGCTATTACCATACACAAGAGTCAGGGATCCGAATACCCGGCAGTTATATTGCTGTTACTGAAGCAGCATTTCATGATGTTGAGGCGCAATTTGCTGTACACCGGCGTGACCCGAGGCAAGCAATTGGTTGTAGTGGTCGGGCAGAAGCAGGCTATCGAGATTGCTCTTAAGAATTCCTCGCGTTTTTCGAGGTGGTCAAAGCTGAATGAATTCCTGCAGCAGTCGAATCATTAGATACAAGGCTTTTCTATCCGGATAAGTGAAGCTGCTTTGCCGATAAGACATGAGACCTTGTGTCAGCGAGTACTACTTTCCGGGCATATTCTGGTAGTGGTGTCATTGTGTAAATTCTGGTTATGGCCGGAGTGGAAAACCCAAATCCAGCGCTCAAGTAGGAAAAACTACTTCGATATTTACAGACCTCCCGATATTGCGGTGTATTCTGCCTCTGACGTTGGGCATCGTCCACCCGAGCTTTCTATACGACCAAAATTAAGTTGTTGGGTTGGGTAAGTCGAGCGGTTTGGTTATGTCTTGATTTTCGAGCTGATTTTTCATGATTTAAGATTGGTGAATACATCATGACAAAGAGCTTGCGGTGTCTTGGCAGCTTGATGCAATGTGTGGCCGCAAAATTTCACCTGGCCACGCCGGTCATTTATGTTGGAACCATCCTTACGGGACATCATGCTGGCAGTGTTCCAGTTTCGGGAACGTGTTGAGAAATCTTTGTTCAACCTTTCTCCCAAGCGGATCATTTTCTGTCACCGAGGAGGACGATAATCTCTTGGATCAAGGCATGCGTCATAGAAAGCTCTGTTCATAGGAAATCAGTCAGTACGAGAGATTCCTCGCCACGCAGTTGCCGCTGAACTTTTTGGAAACGCTGAAACTATGTTGAGCCATCGTCCTTGCGATTGAGATATGTCTCGGACTTCGCTTGCCACCTCGGCAAGATCCTGGTCTTGGCTAAAGATTATCGCCATATCCAAATCCCCATTACGGGCCATACGTACTACATCAAGGCCAAGCCTCAGGTCAATTCCCTTCTTGCGCAGAACTTGCCTAGTACCATCGTCTGGGCCGATATGGCGTAACCGTCTGCTCGTTACGTTAATTCCAGCACGACGCATTGCTGTCAGATGCCGTGTTCAGTATTTATGACACATAGCCGATTGTTTCAATGCTAGTACGCCTGTATAAAAGCGAACCCCATCTACCGACCATCCCATGGATGAACAAACAGCTTTGGCAAGCTTACCAGGATCGTAATTTGGATGATGGTGTCCGAATGCGTCCTTGGCGTGCCGAAACAGGTTCTGTCCAGCAAAAAACGAGACTGCTCTCTTGATCGCTGGCTCTTGAAGCATATAGTGGAGAAAAATAAACCCGTCGGGGCCTTTCGGCAAGTCCGACGGGGAGTAAGTATGTTCAAAGTATATGAGGGTGTTGCCGCTTATGTCAATAGGCCCTAATCCATAAATAGAGCAGTCCGTGTCAGGCGCGAAGTCCTATGCGCCGTAGGTTCCAGCCCC
>VXPI01000226.1 GCA_009839585.1 Gammaproteobacteria bacterium | reverse complement strand
GCCGCCCCTGCCTGAAAGACTCCTGAAACATGGCTTATGTTAGATGGTAATTAGGTAATCATTTTCATGGGCGCAAGCTCCCGCCCATCCCTGGCAGTCAGATCCAGCATGTATCTGGCTACAGACAATGAGGAATGACCCATGATTTTATCCTCTCCGAATACTCTCATATGTAGCGGCCTGTCCGGCAGGCCGTTGACGATCTGCCCCGAGGTGCATAACCGGGCAAACCATGCGTAAGGCGTGAGTCCGTCCTGCTGCGGAAAGGAAAAGGCGCCCCTGGGGGGCGCCCTGTCCGCCCGGCCGGCATGAGCCGTGAACCGGGCATGGGTCCCTGCGGACCCGATATTAGGAGTGCAGCCCCTCTTCCGAGGGGCTGCGAAGTTGGGTGAAGAACTGCCTGTCCGGCTACTGGCTGAGCACGCTGAAGACCACGGCGACCGTCAGCGCGGCAACGATGAGCGTATGAACGTTCATGCGGTTGCTGACACTGACATCGACATCCGTAATCCCGGCGGCCAGCCCGTCAACCTTCCGGTTGACGGCACTGATCTCGGATTTCAGTTCAGACCTGATGCCGTCAATCTTTCGGTTGACGGCACTGATCTCCGACTTCAGGTCGGCGATGGCCGCGAGCACGCGGTTTTCGCTCCTGTCGGTCTTCTCTTCGATCATCTTGATCACCTGCAGTTTCTGCTCCGGCGTCAGTTCTTCAATGGAGACTACGTCTCCGCCATTGGCATTGATTGTCATGGTTAATTCCTCCGTATCTGAAGTGAATATATACACGGAGAGATGACAATCACCCGCCATGGGGAAAATCTCCCCATGCGGGTTGGCGGGTCCATTACGGTACCCGTTATTCGGTATAGCACCCGGTCCTCCGGAGAGGACTGCCGCCGGCTTCCGGTACTGCGGTCCCGCCAGTGGCGGGATTTCAATTGGGCGGCTCTCGACAGTTCGGGATGTCAGCCACTGTTGAACTTGACTATATCACGGGTAAATCGAGGATTGCAACACCAATATGCATCCTATCCGGCCATGGCCGGATTTCCAAGTTGAATTTGGAACCAGCACAGGCTTATCCACAGAATTCGTGGATAAGCCTGTGGAATAATCGTCTACAGGACCGAAAAGACATTGCCACAGTAAATAGAACAGAGTCCGCCCATGCCCAGCCAGGGACCAAACGCCAGTCGCAGAGCACCGTCATTCCTGCCTGTCCCAGCCTGAAACAGGGAAAAAAGCAGGCAGCTGCCGGCGGCAATCATGATTGTCTGAACCAGCATCTCTACCCCGACCCAGGCTCCGATTGCCGCCATCAGCTTGCAATCTCCCATTCCCAGCCCTTCCCGCTCTCGAGTGAGAAGCCGATGTACTGTGTGAATAAGCCAGAAAGCGAGATATCCTCCCACAGCCCCCCATACCGAAGAAGACAGCGAAGAAGCAATGAAGAACTGGGTATTTGCCACCAGTCCGGCGAACAGCAACGGACCCACAATCTGGTCCGGAAGAAAGTAATGCTCCAAATCAATGAAGGACAGCACAACCAGCCCGCATACCAGAACCAGGATCGGCAACAGGTCCAGGCTGGCCCCGAAGACATGAGCGCTCAACACCCACAGCCCACCCGTCAGGATCTCCACACGAAAATACCGCTTCGGCACCCGCCATCCGCAACAAGCCAGGTGCCCCCGATGCACGATCCAGCTCAGTACCGGTGCATACAGTACCACCGTGACCATGCCACGACATTGCGTACACCGGGTGTTCGGCCCGGGCAATTGCGGTCGCAACGCCCTTGCCCGGATCGCCTGTTCTTGTTCCCCAATCTGCTCGAGAGCCTCCGCAGTCCATGTCCTGTTAAGGTACTCCGGATAACGATCAATCACGAGATTGAGTGCCCCGCCTGCCGCCATTCCCAATACCAGGAATAACAAGGCACCTGAAATCATGATCTTGGGGGGAACCCGGCAAAACCATCCATAGCGGCTGGATTTTGCTGTATGAGCGACATCTTCCTGTTGATTTCGGGAACCGCATCGAACTTGAAGTGCTCGTAGGGAACCAGCCACCCCTTGAGCGTCGACAGATTGTTTCTCCATTCGATTCGTACTTCCCACCAGTTCTCTCCCCGCTCGCCCGGTTTTTTCTGGTTTTTTTTCCCGTCCTCAAACTTTTGTTTCCCTGCCCCCCAGTTCTTCGCGGGTTATTTCTCAACCGCCCGCGGACTGACCAGGAGCACCCCCTGGTCCAGAAAATGGACAAACGACTCCGCCGTATTGGACGTAATATCACCCTGATTGATCCCGCTCTCAATCCAGCCCCGAAACCGCTCGCCGGCCTCTCCAGTGCCCGCGTCTGCTTTTTCTGGATCTGTGCCGGCTGCAACTTCGACTTCGGGAGGCTGTACTGCCTGTTCCTGATGATCTCCAGACGGCATGGCAGTTGTACCGCCTGGCCAGACTGTTTCGATCACCGGCCGATTATCCCGGGGAAATACGGACCCCGGATCTGTATCCTTGATCGCCGGCGTTTCCGGGGAACTTTCCCCAACTTCCATCGAGTTGTCGTCATTCACAATCTCGATCTGTCCCTCCAGGGTCTGAACGGTTGCGGGATCACTCCAGATCGTTTCGTGGGACAGGCGGATCACGGAGAATGACTCTTCGGGAGACCAGTCCCCGATCGTCACCCGACATCGCCAGATCGCCTTGCCCTGTGGATTGAGTTCGATCAATCCGCCCTCGGACATCACGTCAAAAATCCTGTTGTTGTCTCCCGGTATTCCGGTGTGTCCTTCCCTGGTCAAATGCTCACGCACCGCATCAACCGCCCTCTTGCTGACCAGCCACACCGCACGCTCGTCGACCCAGCCCGCCGCTCCGCGTCGATTAAGGGGCAAGTCCCCCCGCTTGACCAGATACCGGATTGCCGTCTTTATCTTCATTGACAGCGGACGACTGCCGGCGAACTGCGGCAAGTTCTGGGCACCCAGCGCCTTCGACACCGATATCTGGTCGCCCTGCGCCATCAATTTGTAGATGGGGCCGCCTGGTTCGGAAGCGAATGCGTCCAGAAAATCCCCATAAACACCCGTGTCGCTCTGGATCCACTGGAATCCGACTGCGGGCAGCACGCGCTGCAGGAAGATGAGTGATGAGTGCTGGTGATGCGCATACACGCGGTCCGGGCGAAACCGGATCTGCATGTATGCGGCCCGCCGAACAGACGTTGTATTTCGCTCGGCGGGGTCCCAGTCGCAAAAATACCGTCCTGTACGGGTATGCAGCGTGATTCTCTGATCCGTCAGAGGCTTTGCCACGTCGTGCAGCAGGCAGCCGGCGAAGACGGCATAAGTGTAGAGAGCACTCTTCCTTGCCACTTCTTCGGGTTCTGACCCTACAGGCAGTATCACCGCCTTTCGCAATTCAAGCGCATTGGCACAGGATTCCAGAATGTGGGAAATCAGGCCACCGGGCCAGGCGTGATGATGCGCCTCACTGCCCGGACACAGCTGGACAAGTTCGGCTACATTGTGAATTGCATTTTTGTAGAACCGGTCAAACAGGATATCGTTGATGCCGGCAGACTTGCGAATCGCATCCACACATTTCTGGGCGCTCACACGGTCCAGGATCTGCCTTGAATTACTGATGGGCAGAAGGTTCGGATCGCGACGGGCTCGAAAAAAGCGCACGAAGCCTGTTGATTCCAACTTCATATTGCAGTACAGTTAACCCAAATTGCGCTTTACTCAATGTTTACGTCTTGGTTGGTTTTGTAACAACACACACTCGAGGTCAGATGGTTTTAGCACGTTGCCGTGTGCGAAGAATGCATGGATTAGAACTGGTTGAAAACCAGATTTCCGAATATTTGGACTTTTAATCAGCTAGCCACAGGTTCGATCCCTGTGCACCCCACCAGCATTTGACGGGTTTTTAGCAGGCCCACTGGTTTTATAGGAAAGCAGAACAAGAATGCAAAATTCCATGAATTTTGCTTATGCCTGCCAGCAGTATTTTTTTGTAAAAATAGTGAGCGAAATGTCGATAATCAGCGTATCCAATTCCAAAGGCGGTGACGGGAAAGCAACTCTCGTCGCTAATCTGGCTGATCCCGGCAAGAGAATGCTATTGTCGATGCCGACATTCCGCCCACCCTGTCCTCTTATTACCCTATCTCCCGTCAAGCAAAGAACGGCCTTTGGTTTCGCATGATGACCGTCAAGCTATCCCGGATTGCCCTATACCTCGCCCCCAAAGCCCCAGACTGAACGGTGCCGTCGAATGGGTCAACGACAGTGCCAAGGTCAAGTTCTGGAGCCAGTACGCCGGGGAACTCAGCGTCCGCGAGGCGGGACACGCACTCGCCGACTACCAGCACTTCTACAACTGCGTAAGGCCCCACTGTGTACAAATAATTGTCAATAATTGATATTTCCCATAGAATTGGGAAGATACGGGTATCTAGTGTCTGCCCAGAAAACCCCGTTATTCTACCAGTGAAGGGAAGATTCTCCGG
>VXPI01000270.1:1781-4530 GCA_009839585.1 Gammaproteobacteria bacterium | reverse complement strand
GGGGCTGGAACCTACGGCGCATAGGACTTCGCGCCTGACACGGACTGCTCTATTTGTGGATTAGGGCGGTTAACCACACGTTTTTTTGTGGATAGGAAGACAGGGTTTAGAATGACCATTCCTTAACTTATTTGCGATAATTTATTGATGTTAAGTCAACGTTCACTCAGCCTTGTCGGATTTGCCTCCTGTGTCGGGCTAGTTGCAGCAGCCCTTTATTTTCAACACATCGATGGGCTTGACCCTTGTCCGCTCTGTATATTCCAACGAATCGCCTTCATATTGATGGGCGTGGTATTCCTGATTGCGTTCCTGCATAACCCGAAGGGTACTGGCATGAGGATTTATGGAGCGCTTACGACAGTAGTCGGACTGGCTGGTATTACTATCGCTGCCCGACATGTGTGGCTACAGAATGCACCGGAAGATCAAGTGCCAGAATGCGGACCGGGCCTGGACTTCATGGTTGAAGTCCTTCCTTTTCACGTAATGCTTGAAAAGGTATTTATGGGATCGGGAGAATGCGCAGAAGTGTCCTGGACATTTCTGGGGCTTTCGATGCCGGCCTGGAGTCTCATCTGGTTGCTGCTTCTGACGGCAATTTCCGTCAAGCTCGTGTTCTCGAAAAGTTGAACACCGAACCACCCAATACGGCTTTTGCCGTTCTCTGCCGTGAAATAAAAGCCTGCCAGATCTGTCGGCCAGAGTTGCCTCTTCTGCCGAATCCGGTATTTCGCGCCTCTCCTGAAGCACGAATCCTGATCGCGAGTCAGGCACCCGGGATTCGAGTGCATCAAAGCGGCATACCCTTTAATGACCCGAGCGGTGATCGGTTGCGGGTCTGGCTTGGTGTGGACCGCAACACATTCTATGATTCATCGCTGTTCGCAATTATCCCGATGGGGTTTTGCTATCCCGGAACAGGACCTAGTGGCGATCTACCTCCACGCAGGGAATGTGCAGTGACCTGGCGCCAGCCATTGCTCGACAAACTACCCAATATAGAGATCACAATCGCAATCGGACAATACGCAATCCACTGGCATCTTGGCAGAAAACAGAAAACAACCCTTACCGAAACCGTCAGACATTGGCAGGACTATTCTCCAGAGAGAATCCCTCTTCCCCATCCAAGCCCGAGAAATAATATCTGGCTTGCCAAGAATCCCTGGTTTGAAAAAGAGGTACTACCATCGCTTAGGTCCCGCATACAACACTATATCGACTGATCGGCCTCTATCACCTCAATCTGAGTATTCATCGGATTGAAACAGTTATGAAAGAGCCTGAAACAGGCAAACTGTCCAATCCCAATCATGAATAAGTCAATACAACAGGGTATCAGACATAATCAAGTTCGGTCTACCCTCTGCTCCGGTATTCAGACAAGATTCTGTCTGAAAAATTCCACGGTCCGTTCCCAGGAAAGTGCTGCATCGTCGGCATCATACCGGGCATTGGTCGGATTGGCGAACGCATGATCCGCCTCGTACCAGTGCACCGTCAGTTCCGGCTTGCCCGCGCTCTGCATCGCGGCTTCAAAGCTGCTCACCATGTCCTGATTAATCCAGCCGTCCCGAGTGGCGAAATGCCCCAACACGGGACCTTGCAGGGGTGCCAGATCCGCAGCAGTCTTTTTGACATTGCCATAGTAGATGACCGTAGCATCCACCGGTGTGGCCAGCGAGGCATTCAACGACCAGCCGCCGCCAAAACACCACCCTACGGTGCCTAACTTGCCCGTAGAAGCAGGATTCTTCTTAAGGTAATCGATCCAGCTGACCAGAATATCCGTGGTAGCGGTCGGATCGACTTTCTGCATTAACGCCCGTGCGCCGTCTGGTGAGCCCGCTATCTTACCGCCGTACAAGTCGACGGCCAGGGCCAGATAGCCCAGCCTGGCCAGCTCCACTGCCACCGACCGGATCTGGTCGTTCAATCCCCACCACTCGTGAATAAGCAGGATGGCGGGTGCCTTGTCCGCGTCCGGCATGGCCAGTGCAGCGGAGACATCCCGACCGCCCTGGGTGGTGAGCATGACGGTTTGGGTGTCATCAGCCGCCGCACGAGCAAGTTCTGGATAGGCCAGAACCGCGGCCAGAGGCAGGGATGCCAGCCCCTTCAGGAACAGGCGGCGATCGGAGTCCGAAATCCTAATTGATGGTAATGTACGGTGATTGCCGCAACCTTTGATGTCACACATGCTTGATTACTCTCGGCAGTTTGTTGAAGCGATTTTTTACACCTGGGAGCGTTTCGTTCTAGAACCCAGTTTACACGAGAAATCGGGCAACGGCAGAAACAAGCAATATGCTTTTGCCGATATCCTGATAAGAACCTTTGCGGTATTCCGTATGCAATCGCTTTCAGACCGATTATATCGACCTGAAAGGGGTGGGGCCATTAAATCTAATATATCAGATAAAGACATAACTCCTAAACGGCGTTGACACAGCATGGATTTTTAGTTTACAATTTTATTTTTATATAAATTATTGTAAACCTTCAAGTGAAGTAAAGTAAAAAGCTGAAATGTTTGGGGAACGTTTAAATCTCGCAAGAAAGAAGGCCGGATACTCCTTGCGGAGCCTTGCAGAGGCACTAGACAAAGAGGTCTCGGCGCAAGCAATCGGAAAATATGAGCGCGGCGAAATGATGCCGGGGTCAGGAGTCTTATTGCGTCTCGCAAACATTCTGGATGTGTCAATTGAATATCTGCTTAGCAATCAGGTCGAGAAACTTGAAGCCG
>VXPI01000270.1:0-1771 GCA_009839585.1 Gammaproteobacteria bacterium | reverse complement strand
CAAAGGTTGAAGCAACCGTCATTGACCACTTGCAAAGATATTTTGCAGTTGAGGAAATCCTGAACATGGAAAGCGAGCAATGGAATGATGCCCTGTTCGATGGTCGCCATCTCGAAGTGGAAGGTGATGGCGAACTGCTCTCCATAAACTTACGCAAAGAATGGAACCTGGGGCTGGATCCGATCCCCAACATGGCTGCCCTGCTGGAGAATCAGGGTTTTAAGGTGCTTGTGATCCCCCTGCCGGAAAAGGTTTTCGGCTTGACTTGCCTTGTTCGCCGACAGCGGCAAGCAAAGCAGGTCCCGGTCATTATCGTCAATCAGGATATTACGCTTGAAAGACGCAGACTCACTTTAGCGCATGAGTTGGCTCACCGACTGATAGACGAAAAATCTCCTGTAGACCACGAGAAAGCATCGAATGTATTTGCTGGAGCTTTTTTCATTCCAAAGCAGCATCTTGTCAGAGAAATCGGACACAGTCGCAATGCACTCGGGTATAAAGAGATCATTCAACTAAAACGCATGTATGGCGTGAGTGCTGCTGCATTGCTTGTACGCTTGAGGCAACTCGGCATTATTGACAGTTCTACTCTTGCGTATGCCTTTCAGACGTTTGCCCGAAAATGGAGAAAAACCGAACCCATACCGATAGAAGTATCCGGCAGTGAGGGAAAGTTTGAACTTCCTCGGCGTTTTGAGAGGCTTTGTTATCGTGCTTTGGCGGAAAAGCTTATTTCCCTGGGCAAAGCAACCGAATTGCTACAGCAATCCACATCGGCAATCGAAGAAGGATTAAAGGGGCCGCGCCGGGAAGGATGCGGATAGTTGTCACTGACACATCATGCATGATCGATCTAAGCAAGGCATCCCTCCTAGAGGATTTCCTGCAACTTCCGTATTCATTCGTAATGCCCAATACCCTTTTTGAAGATGAATGGATAAGCATTAGTGATGGCGAAAAGATTGCCCTGAAGGAACGTGGGCTGGAGGTCCGCGAATTGCCGGGCACTTCGGTCACAAGAGCACAACGATATTTCAACAAACATAATCCGCTGAAATTGAATGACTGTTTTTCGTTGACTCTTGCCGAAGACATTGAAAACAGCATCCTACTGACGGGAGACGGATTGCTGCGAGACGTATCAAGGAGTAATGGGATAGAAGTCCGGGGTGTACTGTGGATTACAGATGAACTGGAGAAGCATAATCTCGTTTCACTGCCCCGGCTCTATGATGCTCTGCAGCTCTTTCATGATGATGATCTTGTGTTTCTTCCCAGAAACAAAATAGTGCAGCGACTTAAAAGGCTATCGAGATTGCTCTGACAAGGGGCATGGAGATACCATCGACTTGGAGAAATTAAATCAGTTATACCGATATCGGTATAGTTACTGTACCCGCACAGTATATAATTTCCAAAAAGTCTCGATAAACCAATGGTTCGGGGTGGGTCCTTGAGTTTTTTGGAACTCGACTTTCTGTATACGGCTACTTCAGCAATGGACGAGTTAGATGGATAACAAGGCAATTAATCTAAAGGAGAAGTTTGCCAAGTTTTCAGAGCATTGGTCTCCTCGCGTCATCGCAGAGATGAATGACTATCAGTTCAAATTGGCAAAATTCAAGAACGAATTTGTCTGGCACGACCACAAGGACACTGATGAGGTGTTTCTTGTTGTTCATGAATGCCCATCGAGTGTGGGGACAGGACTGTTGACTTGAGCGAGGATGAAATGTCTGTAGTACCGAAAGGTGTAAAACATAAACCG
>VXPI01000064.1 GCA_009839585.1 Gammaproteobacteria bacterium | reverse complement strand
GAGTTGTCTCGGGGCTCACCAGGGGTAGCTCATCACCGCTATGCATCAGGTTGTGCGCATACAACAACAGGCGTTTTCCCAGCATTCCTCCGGGGTGGGTTCGTGTAAAGTGCTGGAAAGAAAATCCTATCATATGCTGGATTGCAACGGCAAGAGCATTCCCCCATCGTTAACCCATTAGGCTAGAATGGCATAGTTCGCATGAGATGCCGGGTGATTGAATTTTGACAGTTGATTGGCTAACCCTTCCAATACCAAATCTATTTCAACAGGTTAACAACCTCACGGGCATAACGATATGCGCTCTTTACAGATTCTCCATAGAACAAGAAAATTTTGGCTTTTCTGTCTTGGCTAAGTTCCTTTCGAACGTGTTCACTCCTTAGATCATTCGCTAGTGCATATGTCAGCTCTTCGGCATGAATAAATCTGACAATAGCTCCGAGCTGCTCTTCGGAAAGGCGGCCGTACCCAAATATTTCATGTATTTTCTCAAGACTTATACTATTTTCGACATTCTCTGAAAAAGGTATAAATGGAGTGAATTGGTTATTACTTTTTCGTACTTCTTCGGCACATTCCTCAACCCTTTTATCAAACTTTTTCAGACCAACATCAGGGTCATCACTACTTGGGAAGCTTTCCCAGCGCTCTATTGCTTCTTCACAATATATTCTTATAAAAATTAAGTGATTTATTCGCCGTTTTCTTTTTTCCCCCCATGACTGAGCAACATTACTGAGCAACATTAGTTGCAATGACCGACATTGCACCAAGTAAAGCTCCAAGAATCAAGTTGATCAAATCCATTTATAAAATTCCAATCAAACCGGTCGAGTTTGATGCAAATTCTGAATCATACGAATGGAAGTGTACCCGGCTCTTTATTGTAAGAAGATATTTTCATCGAGATTGCCATTTAAGTTGCTTTAACTTGGTTAGATTATAACTATTAACTATTATGGTTTTGTCAGTTTATTCGAATCTGCTGTCGAGCTTTTTCTTTGGCTGTGGGTCCATTAGGACGCTCGCATAACTTGCCCTATTTTGCCATAGGAACCACGGTGTAGTTCCACTCTCAATGAAATCCCAGTCGACGGATATTCAGGGCCTGCATCTCCTCGTTCGAGATCTTGATCCCGATGGGATAGGCACTCTCGTCAAGACCGGCCGGATCGTCAATACCGTTCTGGTCCGGGTTGCGGCGATCAGGTTGACAACAACCCGGTATCCGGTCAGAGGCCGTCCCCTCCAGTTCTGGGCGATCTAGGCAAACATGCGATGCTCGATACGGTTCTACTTGCTGGTTCCCGGAGGAAAGTGGCAAACCGACACCCTGTAGCCCCTGCCGGTCGGAAAACTCCTATAGTTCGCGCTTCCACAGGCGACTGCGGTTGCCATTGGAGCCGCCACCAACCGCGGTGATCAGCAGTCGTGTGGCATCCGGATAGGGGCGCAGCTCATCTGCAGCCACCAGCGACGCAAGGTCTCCACGGCAAAGGCTGCAGTGCCATGGTCCATGCCGACGCTCACCCAGCCTGCGTTGGCAGTGAGACCGCAGCCCCCGAATTCCACCTTGCCGAATCCCGGATCCGGAAAGTCATGTACCTGGACGGCCTCCGGCTACTCCTTCGGATGCCATTCACGTCCCGGACAGGCATAGTCGCCGACCAGTTCCTTCTTCTTCGTATCGACCGAGACCACCGGCTGTCCCATGCGCTGGAACGTGCGCACACGCAGATTGATACACGGGAACCGGGCATCCCGGTCTGGATGCTGGCGGCCCTCAAGCGTCTTGCAGTTGGCCTGCAGGCTGAAACCGAGGTCATGCAGCAGGCGATTGACCGTACGCTCGATCGCAACATGCCCCATGTCCCGCAAGTCCAGCCGCTAGGTTTGCCGCACTCCTGCAGGTCCAGAGCAGCGGACGCTCCGCGTCATCGGTTCCAGTAGGCACTCCAGGGCAGGCACCAGCTCCGGATCCAGCGACTCCACCTTCTTCCGCCCTCCCAACCGCTCTGGGTGTCTCGGCAACATCGAACAAGCGGAAGATCAGATCATCTGGCTCCGCAATTTTGTAGGTGACAAATTTAGCAGGGAACATGCCCTTTGGGTTTTCCATATCCCGAGGAATCACGCCGTCAAGGGTGAGCGACAACAACTTACTTGAAATTAGATGCAGGTCTGCTGATAGCGGCGGTCATTTCCGTGAAAATCGCCTTGTTGTGGACCAGTTTCCAATCCGTTGGTACTTTCCACAACTATAGGTCATCACTGCCTTTGAATCTCTTATGTCTTAGCCCTTGATCCAATATCAAGCGACCTCTCCCCACCCAGAAGGCGATCTGGCGACCAGATCAGAGCTGCCAGTTTGCAATATAGCTGTGAGCGTTTTTCGAGATCGGCTTTGGCAAAGTTATCGTGCGAACGGAACGGCAGGTCGTGCTTGGTGATTGTTTGCTGGAATCCGGGGTTGTGGCTATAGAAATCCTTGTGAAGCGACTGGGCCAGAACGTTCTGTTTCAGGTACTCTGGCAGCTTCTCCTCATAGGTCTTGTCGTTGAGACTGGCGTTGATCTTCTTCGACAACAGCAGTAGCCCGCCAATGCGATTGCGGTGCTGTATAAAGTCGTTCTGTTGATCGAACTCCTCCATGAACCGGTCGTAGTGGTCCGCCCAGATATGCTCGACCTCAAAGGCATTCTGGCCTGATCGAACGATGTAATTCTCGTAGAGACCAGGCTCCCCGGATTGCTTTTCCACCCAGTCAGTGAAGCGGGCCAATTGTCGATGGATGGGCTTGGAAGTGAATTGGTTCAGGCCAACCGGCGTGGAGAAGTTGATCTCCTTCATCTCTTCCCGTAATCGTTTGTAAAGACCGTTGCGTACCTCGGTCAGGGACTTGCCACGAAGAATATTACGGATGACCGTGAACACCGTGTACTGCATCTGTGAATAGCTGGTGGACTTGTAGTTCCAGAACCGGAGGTTCAGCCAACTGTCGATGAAGTCGGCGACAACAGCCATTTTGGTTTTGTAGGTGACCGAATCGTCCTCGACTGAGATTGCGGACAGGATCAGGTGGTGTTGCAGGGTGAAGCCTGCATCCGCATTGTATTTGACGCTCTCCAAGTCTTTGGTGCGGGTTGTCGATGCTTCGAGCAGTTCCAGATAGCGGTCACCGAAGAAACGCATTTTGCGGTCCACAAATTGATAGAAATCTTCGCTGGACTCGAGGCCAATGGCCTGTTCGTTGTGATGGACCCAGCGGTGATATTCGGTGCCGATCTTGTCGAAGTCTTTGGGCCTGGCACCCCTATTTCTGGCCCTGATGGACCTGGCATATTGCGATCTGAGCCAAGCCTTGAAGAAATCAGCTTCGGTCTCTTTGCCATAATAGGCGAACTTGCCCAGGTATTCCTTGATGAGCTTGTCAGTGCTACTCCGTTTGTCGGGATCATTGATGTTGGCTAGCAGATACCCTTTGAGCATGTCCGTCGGCGACAGGGACAGGCCCCGGTCGTTCATGGTCTCAAAGATCGTGTACGCATCACCATCATCATGCGCGGTTATTTCGATCATCTTCACATTACGCATAATCCACCAAATGAACATGCGCAGAGCATCATCTGCCATGTCCTTGGGGAAGATTTCACCAAGGTCATCGTAGCGTTCGACTAGGTTACGAACAGAGTCTGACTTGCCTTCTGGGTTATAGCGTTCGCCCTTCAGGAGAGCCTCCATGCAGTCATTCCGTTCATCTATATTGAGCTTGAACTTGAAGCCGTCTGGTTCTTCATCATACACGAGTGACTTGATCTTTGAGACTTTGTAGGCCTCGGCTATGCCGCTTTGCAGGTGGTTCAGGTAAATTAGCAGCAACATGAGTGAGGTGATGCGTTGCTGACCATCAACTATGTTTCTGACATTACCGGCCTTGCTGATCACAATAGAACCGAGGAAGTATCTGGATTGCTCCTCAAGGGATGTCTCCGGCCTGTTTGGGTTCCAGGTCTGGAGAAACTGTCCGTGGAGATCATCTACCAATTCCTGAAGATGTTTACGTTCCCAGCGATATTCGCGTTGGTAATAGTCGATACCAAAGGCAGCACCTGAGAGCAGGTCTTCAAGGGTTTTGTCGTCTCCTTCAATGTTTTTCATCGATCAATCTTCCTCGTCAATCGCTTCGCAGGCCGCCCACTGACGACACCCTCGTGCATCATGATACGGCCGGATGAAAAGATACTTGTCCCTGACCTTGTTTACGATACTGTTCATGGTAGGTAGTATACCACCCTAATCCATAAATAGTGATTTTTTTGCCCGCTGCAGGCTGGGATTTCGGCGGTGCGGGAGGCCGGAGTGCTCCAGAATGGCCCGGCAGGTGGGATTCGGGGCGGCGGCTGTGCCGGATGCCCTTCCGGAACGCCGTGGCGGGGTGAATTCCGGGCGAGCGGAGCCGTCCGCCTGCAGCAGCGGTTGCCAGGCATCCTCTGGAATGGCGGCGACGGCATCCTGGACCGTGCTGTCCATCT
>VXPI01000060.1 GCA_009839585.1 Gammaproteobacteria bacterium | reverse complement strand
GCACCAGATTGGCATTCGATATCCACATGGAAGGCCAATTGACGTTTCGTCCGTGTTGCGTGATTACCTCCGCTATATGCGGTATTTCAGATAATTCGTTCTTGATAGCGAAACTCAGTTTGTTTTCTTCAGTCATCATGATCACCGGTTAATTCATGCCTGTCTTTCTTGTAGTGGAGGATAACGCAGGTAATATCGTCAAATTGAGGTGCTTCCTGGACAAAAGATTCTACACTATCGATTAAATGTTTTATATCTTCTTCCGGTGTTTGTCCGGGCCTGAGGCTTTCTATGGTTTGGAGAGTCCTGTCATCTCCATACGCCTCACCGTTCTTGTTAAAGGATTCCGGCACTCCATCAGTCATGAATACGATACGCGAATTATCTTCAAGAGCAACACATTCCTCTTTGAACACAATGTCATTGATCAGGGCCAGAACAGCACCTTCAGTCTGTTCCAGTACCCGCGTTCCATTTTTATCCGAGACAATCGGCGGGTTATGCCCGCCAGTTGAATAGGTCAAGGTACCTTGTTTTTCGTCGAGAATGCCGTAGAACAGGGTGACAAACAATTGTTCGTTATTGTTTTGCTCGAGATAATCGTTCATATGCTCGAGCACGGTCGCCGGCGAGTTGATGTGAAATACCTTGCTTCGGAGCAACGTTCTGGCCATCACCATGAACAGTGCTGCAGGAACTCCTTTACCCGAGACATCGGCAATTGCAACCCCAATTCGATGTTCATCAAGCCGGAACATGTCATAGAAATCACCGCCCACTTCCTTGGCCGGCGTCATAAAGCCTGCTGCGTTAAACTGTTTTGAAATGTCGAGATTTTCCGGTACCAGGGATTGCTGTACCCGGGTTGCAATATCCAGCTCCTTTTGGATGGATGACAATTCTTCCTTGGTGTGCATGGCATCCTGCACGCGCCCCGACATATGCTGAAAAGCGAGCGCCATCATGGCTAGACTGTCTGGTTCTTTTTGGATGTCCTGATCATCCGTACTCTTGATTTTCCGGATAATTTGCTGCTGTCGGTCTGCAGCTTCCGGGTCTTCATGGACAATGGCCCGGATTTTCTCAAGTTGCTCAATAATCTCTTCTCGCTCATCACCGTCAAGCGTGTCCGAGAGACTGGTCATTTCCTTGATGATGAAACGCTTCTGTCGGGCCTGTTGACGTTCACGGAGTCTTCTGTATCGGTTGAGCGCCAACAGGTTGTCTCGAAACACGTTAATGGCATCGGATATCTGCCCTACCTCGTTGTCGGTATTGGCTTCCTCAGTCTGTGCCTGCAAGTCTCCCTTGGAAAGCGCATCAAGTACGCTGACGCTTTCGGAAAGCGGAGCAAATGCCCGCGACATGTATATATACAAACTGACCAGAAACAGGACAATCAGGCCGGAAATAATTATGGCAGACGGTCGACTGATCGCTTCCTGACTGGCAATCAGTTGCGAAATGTCCTTGGCAAAAATGATACGGCCGATCAGTCCGGACAGATCGGTTTTCTGTTCAAGTACGGTAATCGAGAAGTGCTGATTCTCAACGTTGACGGTCTGGACCGTTTTCAGGTCATCCAGATCAACCTGATCGTAAAAAGTCCTCCATAGACTGCTGTCTATTGCCGAAATCAAGCGTCCTCGTCGATTGACAAAGATCACCCGGGAATCAGTGACATTTTCCATTTCGGTGATCACTGTCAGAATATCGGTCGAAAAAATGGCCATGCCAATAGGCCGATTACTGTCCGTCCGGATGGGAAATCCATAGACCAGGTAGGCATTTCGGTTCATGTCATTGCTAATTCCAGCTGCTATGGAATCGTTCCGGATGAAAGTCGCCGCTATGTCGGGTGAGATCGGCGCACTTTGAAAAACACTGGGCAACGATGAAAAGGCAATCGACCCATCCGAATAAACAATATCCAGACGATCTACAGTTGGAGTGCGGGTTAATGAAGCGGCCACCTCTCGTCCCAGTTCCTGAAGGATCGCAGAATCCTGCGCTTCAACCGCTCTGATCAAGGCCGTATTATCCAGAATCAGTGATGTACTGTCTTCCATTTCCTCAATGATGCCTAGTGAGACTTTGGACCAGAGCGTGGCCTGGTTGTTGGACGACTCAACTGCGTACTGATTCTTGATTAACTGTTCTCGTTGTAGCCCGACAAAAACGATACTCGCGCAGATAAAGGCGATGGTCAGGGTTACGATGAAACTTATTCGCGTGCGGAGCAGCATGATTAAATCACTCGCTTCGAGCAGAGCAACTGCTTATTCATAACCGCTATCGTTGAAATCAGCGATTGAAACCATGTTCATTGGAGGATACAAATTCAGTGCACGCGCTACATCCACATTGATCCACAATTTATGACGTTCCAGTTGGGCGAGTGGCAAGTCCTTTGGATGAATGCCTTCAACCAGAATTTTTTCCGCCTGGAGACCGGCCAGTTTGCCAACAGTATAGTAATCCGAGATCAGGCCAAACAGGCTATGTGACTGCTTGACCGGGAATTCGGTAGCAGCAAAGGTTGGAATGCCCTCTTCAATTGCGATTTTATTGAACAAGTCACCATGCCGGGCAAAAAACGAATCCGGGCCAATATACAGTACATCCACTCCCTGGGCCTTTGCTTCGCGGACTATACGTTGCAGCGAGTCCGGGTCCGATTTTCCATTTTCGTCGAGACCAACGGGGATTGGGACAAATTCCATACCGGCATTTGGCACGGCCTCCTTGAGAAGCTCAATATTGATTCGGACATTGCTTGAAGTGCTGTCGTAGATTGAAGCTAGTTTCCGGAATGGCCGATAGGCCCGTATTACATTTATCTGTGCATCAAGTGGCGTTAGAAACACCACGCCCGATACAGCGCGTCCCGTGCTTTCATAAGACTCGACAATCTTTGCCATTTTGGGATAGGCGACCAACACGAATATGGCCGGGATATCGCGGATGTACTTTTCAGGGGTATCCGAATCGTGACTTCCGACAATGCCAAGCGTTGATCCGGTGCCCCAGGTATAGACGAGATCCGGTTTGGCATAGCGGATTTCCTCAACTAGTCTAGGGGCATTGGTTCGATCCAGGTTGAGGCTGCGAATGGTCATGTTATAAGGGATATTGTTCTGGTCAAGATAATCCCGGAATCCGTCTTCAACTGCTGTCTCGCCACGCCAGAGTACTGCAAATATCTCGAATGGCTCCTGTTCAGACTGTGCGCTGACAACAAGAGGCACAAGCAGTGGACTTAACAGCAGGGCAAACAGGATATGGTGCAAATATTTCATGATTCTCATGCTTTCACGGCTGATTTGATTTGACTACGTTGTTTACTGACGAATGCCACCGAAAAGACCATCGCAATCAGCACAATCATCCCGATGGCAGCAATGGCATTTGTATAGGATGTCCTCTGAATTAACAGGGCGGCCAGCATCGGCCCAATAATCAGGCCAACTCGATCAACAAACCGATAGATACTGATGGAAACGGATCTTTCGATTTGTTCACGATGTTCGTAGACAATTTCCTGCATCATGGCATATTGTGGCGATAGGATCAGGCAGTGTCCAAGTCCGACTGCAACAATCGAAACGAGTACCGCCCTTGATTCTCCGATCAAGTCACCGGTCAGAACGAACAGCAATCCGATTCCGCTGACTATGGCTCCGGCAACAGTCATTGGAAAGTAGCGTCTGATTCGGTCGCAGAATCCGGATATACCGGGTGTGCCAATTACGATAATCCCACCGTAGAGCATCATCATCTGTCCGATCTCGGTAGTAGTGTGCCCGAGTTCATTCAGATACAGTGGAATCAGGAAAAACAGAAATGCAGAGAGCGTGGTTCTAGTCGCAACTGCGGTAAATACGATACTGACAAAACGGTAGTTTCCAAACAGCATCTTCCAGGGTTTCAATCCCGTCAGCCTATGGGATGAGCCTTGATGGGAATTGGCTTGTTCCGGGGTATCAGAGGCCAGCAAGCGGTAGGCCGCAAATCCTGAAATGATGGCTAGGCCGGCGGAAATCAGAAAAGTGGTATCCTGTCCCACATATTCTGCCAGCATACCCCCTAAAGACGGTCCGCAGATATATCCTGCAAAAATTGCACCTACATACGCAGATGCTCCATGACCACGATTTGATTCCCTGGAATGCAGTGCAATCCAGGTCTCGCAGGCGTTAAAAATCAGTCCGTAACCCACTCCATTCAAGCATCGCCAAAGGATCAGCTCAGCATAGCTACCGGCCAGGAAAGTCCCACAATAGCCAACGAATGCAAAAACGATACCAGTAATGAACAGTCGCGAGCAACCCACACGGTAGGTCCATTTGCCCGCAACCAGTGTCGACAGAAAGGCTGCGACCATGAACAGGGTAATGGGCATGGAGATCATCAATTCGTAAGAAAGAGCCGGTTCTGTCGGAATAAACCCGATTACAAACAGTGGGAAGAAGGATCGTGACATCTCTTCCGAGAAAATTAACAGTAAAAACGGCATGCGAATTTGCGTAGCCGTTTTCTCCAGCGTGGAAA
>VXPI01000043.1 GCA_009839585.1 Gammaproteobacteria bacterium | reverse complement strand
AATAACGGGGTTTTCTGGGCAGACACTATATAGCAGAGTCCTGCGAAGCCGTCACAAGGCGACTGACATAGTAATCTGTCTTGTATCCTTGCTGGCGGCCATGGCTTCATTCAGTTTCTCGGCAACGACCCTATCTTCCATTGGTCAGGGGCGTAACTCGCCGAGACACGGACGCTGTCAACCCAATTTTCGCAATTATGCGTTCTGGCCCATTTTACGTAGTCGTGAAGCATGAGGTTCATGTTCCCGTACCGGTAGCGGATGCCGGCAAACGGGGGGTTGCCAATCACGAAATCGTAGGAATTTTCCGGCAGCACCGTCTGCGAGAGGTCGCCTTGCGAAATATCGTATCCGGGATACAGGTGGCCGGCAATTTCGGCGGTGACGTGATCCAGCTCGATGCCCCGGTACATGGAACCTTGAAAAACCGAATCCGGCATGAAGCCTGCAAAGTGTCCGACGCCCATGCCCGGCTCGAAGATGCTGGTGCCCGGACCCACGCCAAGACGTTCGGCAAGTTCCCACATCCTGCGAATCACGGTTTCCGAGGTATAGTGCGCGTACTGCGTGACCCTGGATGCCGTGGCGTACTCCTCTTCGGACAGCAGTTCCTTCAGTTCCTTTCCTATCCTTTCCCAGCGGGGATTGGCCCAGTTCCCGGCACGGCTGGGAAACACGCTGCGCACGCTTCCCCATCCGGTAAACAGCATCAGCCGTCCCCGTTCTGCCGGAGTCGGCCCCCGGTTCTCCATGCGCAGGGCATGCAGGATCCTGACCGCTTCGAGATTGTCCTGCGCCTTGGCGTAGAGACTGCGGCCCTCCTTCAGGGGATCCTGTACTTCGTTGCCATATCGAACATTCTCATCTGTTCCCGGTCTACCAGAGTCGGGTCGCTGTGGTCCATCGGACGGCCCGGATAGTCCAGCAGCCTTTCCCTTACCAGTTCCTCGATTCCGCCCGGAATCTCCCTGATTGGTTCCCGTTCCAGCTGTTTCTTCAGCTCCATCGCCTCGTCCACCTGGTGCATCTTCAGCAGGAGGGCCCCGTTCGGTGCCTGCTGGTTGGCCTTCATCAGAATCAGGGGATCCTCCTCCTGAATCGTCTCCGAAATTATCAAGTACAGGCGGCGCTGGTAGGGGGGCAGGCTGTTCACCAGATTCAGTTTCTCCTTGTCCGACAGAGGTTTCTCCAGATCCACTGCCGGTGCCTGGTTCTCCTTCTGCTTGTTCGGGTTCTCCTGTTGTTTCTGCATTTGCTCTTTCCTCCAGATATGCTTCTATTTCATCGGGGCTCGACATCCGGTCTGCAATGTCAAAGGCCGGGTCAAACCGGAACATCTCGTAAGTGCTTCTGACATAGGGCAGGATTTTCGGTCCGAAATCTTCCCCAAGTATTTCGTACACGGACGCAAAGTCAACTGCTCCTTGATCAAGAAGGGCGCCGACTGCCTTGTACATGAGCAATCTTGCCCTGTCAGACAGAACCGGTGGCGGATCAGGCTTTTTTTCCACTCGTATTTCCGATGCAAAGAAGTCCTTGACATCTTCGTATGCTTCGTCTTGAAGACTAATGTTCCTGTTTTTTCTTACGTCCTTCATCCTCCGGATTGCCCCGGAATCGCTGTCGGGAGCGTTCTGTGACGTTCAGCAGGCAGGCCCCGGATCATCCTCTCCACCGTCAGTGATTATGTGCTCGATGGTGTCATTGCCCTGCATCGAGCAACACCCGTCGGGCACGAGTATCAGCACGACGGCCTCCTCACCCTCCAGACAGTTGTCATCAAGGTGGTGAATGGTGAGAGTCATGCTACTGATGCCCGCAGGGACGAAGACGAAATTACCACGAAGGATTGCAGGATGTACGTCTATCCTGTAGTCCGAGCCGTATCTCGCACTACCAACGTCATGGAACCAGAAACCCCAGTCGTTCGGGGCATCGATGTCCATTCCCAGCCCGCGGACCACGCGGACTGCCCGGTTGCCGTATATATCCCTCTCCTGGCTGGAGCCAGTCTTTTCATACGTAAAGGAAATCTGGTCACTGAAGGGAGGAGGAGGTAGAACTTCTTCATCAGGAGGTGGCAACTCCTGGCCAGAAGCGGACAAGCATAGCAGGGCCGCTGACAGCGCTACGGCAATACGTCTTGAAAAACGGGAATAGGTAGATGGTTGGGTCATGCGAATCATGGTTCCTCCCGTTGGGAGTGTTGAAATAGTCTACCATTATACACCTGAATCGGGCACACCACCCCAGAACAAGCTCCTGAACCAAAGGGAAAATGAGAATTGCCAACAACGAATATACGGTGCTATGCTATACGACATTATGGTTTCCATCCATCAAATAACACTTCTGGGGCATTCAAGCGGGTATTTCCCCTGGTATTCCACATGAACGCGAACACCCAGCATAATCCGAAAATCGTCTGCAACCACATTTGGAAAATCTTTGGCACAAATCCAGAGAAAACACTAAGGGATCTCGATCATTCGCTGACTCGATCCCAGGTTCAGGAACAGACCGGACATGTTATTGGCATTCGGGATATGTCTTTTGTCGTTGATCAAGGAGAGACATTTGTAGTAATGGGGTTGTCTGGAAGCGGAAAGTCCACTCTGGCCCGATGCCTGTCCCGTCTCATTGAACCGACAGCCGGTGAGGTATTGATTGATGGTGCTGACGTGATCAAGATGAATAATCATGAACTGACTGAACTTCGCCGCAACAAGATGAGCATGGTGTTTCAGCATTTTGGACTGTTTCCACACCGTACGATTATCGAAAACATCGCTTTTGGCCTTGAAATCAAGGGAATTAAAAAACAGCAGCGGCTTGAAAAAGCCAGTGAGGTGCTTGAGATGGTCGGTCTGGGAGGCTGGCAGGATAATTACCCTCGAGAGCTTTCCGGTGGCATGCAGCAAAGAGTCGGGCTGGCCCGTGCCATGGCGGTTGATCCAGAAATCCTTATATTCGACGAACCATTCAGTGCTCTGGATCCGTTGATTCGCCGAGAAATGCAGGACGAATTACTAAGCCTTCAGGAGAATCTCAAAAAGACCATGGTCTTCATCACTCATGATTTTCTGGAAGCAATCAAGATGGGGGATCACATCGCAATCATGAAAGACGGAGTAACCTCGCAGATCGGTACAGCCGAAGATATTGTTTCAACGCCTGCCGATGCATATGTTCGGGAGTTTACCGAAGACGTGCCCCGCTACCGAGTATTAAGTGTGGGCAAGGTAATGTTGCCTGCCCGCAATGTATCGCTGTCTGATGGAGGTCCCGTTGTCAGCAAGAACGACAAGCTTGATTCTCTGATCGATATCCTGGCAAGCTGCGATAATCCCTGTTGTGTAGTCGATGAAAGCGGCGAGTTATGTGGAGAAATCAACAAATCGATCATGCTTAAGGCGATGAGCACTCGGGTGTGACAATCAAAAACGTCCGTCGACCGGTCCTGTTGATGGTAATGCGTGTCCGGGATAACGAAAAAGCCCCGGCGAAGCGGGGCTTTTTCGTTATTTTCCGAATTTTTCCTATAGCCAGGACTTCCAGGTGTTTTCGTTATTATCCAGCCATTCATTGACCACTTCGTAAATGTCACGACCTTCTTCATCAATGGCAAGAACCAGTTTACCCTGCTCCAGATTGCTGATGTTCATGTTACTGAGCACGGCAGCAGCTTCAGGATGTTCATCGACAAAAGTGACGCTACCGTAATTGAATGTCACATCCTCGGCCCACCCTGTAGCCGGCCATTTGTCAGCATCGTAGGGTGGTAGATCAAGAGCAACCAACTCAAGAGCTGCGTGTATCCAGTGCGGTTCCCAGGCATACAAGAGAAATGGTTCCTTACGTGCATAGGCCGCCTTGGCCTCTGCCCAGGCGGCTGTCTCTGTACCAAGTTCTACAGCAACGAAGTCAACACCATGAATATCCAGTCGATCCTGATCCTGGCATTCCCAGGCGGGTGTAGGGCATGCAATCAAACGACCCTTGCCACCTGTTTCAAGGGTTGCAAAATGCTCTTTGTACTTGTTCAGTTGATCAAGGGAGATCAGGTCAGGCGCAAGCTCATCTATGAAATATTTAGGTACATAATAGGAAGAGATCCCGACAATGCCAGTATTGCCGAGATCGATTACTGATCCATCGCCGCCATACCCTTCAATCATGTCAGCGTTCCAGGCATTGTATGATGGCCAGTTCTCGCAAGCAAAATCAAGGTCGCCTGCGGCGAGCGCTTCAGCTACTGGTGCACCAGACGGCATGGTTACACGTTCGACTTTATAGTCCAGTTCTCTCTCAATAATCAATTCAGCGATAGTGCAGAGAACGTGTCCACCTGTCCAGTCTGCAATCGGCGCCTTTAAGCGACCACTGGCCTGAGCAGAAGTAGCAAGAATAATGACCGAAAGCGCCGATATTCCGGCGATCATGAATTTGGAAATTGGTTTCATAAAACTAATCCTTTCTTTGCCTTAAATTTCCCGAATTATATAGGATTATTCCCTGATCTCAAAGCAGGAATCAGGAAGAAGGCAGAAAGTTCCAGAAAATTAGATGGTTAATGCAGGACAGCGT
>VXPI01000193.1 GCA_009839585.1 Gammaproteobacteria bacterium | reverse complement strand
AAATCAGTGAGGTACGTAATCCGCTCTCTTGTCCAGAAAGGATTGACCCAGAATCTTTGTTCAGCATACTGCAAGTACAAGAAGCAATCCAGATTCTGGAAATAGTCGGAGTACCTGTACCAGAAGTTCCAAATACAGAGAGATTCAAGATGGTTCAAGATATGTTCGTGCGTCAAGAATCAGTCGGCCTTCACTCTGCTACAGTTGAGGTCTTGAAAAAAACACGTAGTAAACTAATGCTGAAAGAATTCCTATCAAGGCTTCCTTCATCATTACAGGTAGCGGCGCTTTCCATTTCAATACGGAAAGGCGACCAGCCGAGGCTTATTTCAGCGCTTGAGACACCCTATGTTTTTGCTGCTGAGCACTGGGAGTAGTTAAAATGTATCATCCGTATTTTCGAGGAAAACAGTACGAACTGATCACAATCCGCGAGAATGCAGAACTTCTGTGCGAAGCGAAGTTCGTCCCCATTATTGAACCTGTCAAAGGAGTGTTGAATGGATTAGAGAGTAAACTGAATACTGTTGGCAAAGTGGGAGGGAGTGCAATTGTGGTTGTTAATCCCCATCATGGCGAACATGCAGATAATGGGGAGTCGATCATTAATTTACTGCATTCTGAACCCATCAAGGATTTTGACATCTCACCAGCCATTTTGCTTAAGGAAAAATGTAGTATTCAAGAAACATTACGTTTATGCGAGAAACTTGAAGGATGTCAGGTAGTACTAATTCACGCTCGTTCTGAAAGTGGCGCAGACTTAGCGGAGGAGTTAGATAACAGAGTCAAGGTCCTGCAACACCTATTCATAGAAAGTTATTGTGGGCGGCTATATCGACGACATTTTAGGGATCAAAATCGAGTCCTGCTAAGAGATGGATTCGAACGCAAGCGCAATCGCGATTACTCCCCCCAAGACTTTTTTTCTGACCTACACATCACCTTTGAAGAAGAGGATGTCAACGGTTTTGGGGATTTCCTAACTGTGGGTGATGAGTATTCGGAAACTGGCGGTCCAGCATATGCAGTTGCCATCCACATATCTTTCCTTGACCCTATCCAAGATAAGTCAATGTTTGTCCATCACTTCTTGTCCGATCAGCAAGATACTCCATCTGATCCAGCAGGTAAGTTTGGTGAAGCATTGGAAAATATGATTCAGTGCCTTGATACTGGTCAATCCCATATTCTAGAATCAAAGGCAATTAAAGAATTTCGAAAATTACATTCGGAACGCCATTATCCAGGATTGGGATATGTAAAGAAGCTGTCAATGCAGCACCACATTGAGACGCTTGCAGATTACTTCGAGAAAAAGTAATGCTGTGTTGTGCTAATTGTTTTGGCGACATAGGGCTTCACAGCATCTTGCCATCGCTATCCTCGAAGCACGGTATCTGCGACTTTTGTGGAGAAAGAAACGTAGCATTAGTAGAACCGGCAAAACTGCTAGATCTTTTTTCTACTGTAACCAATACCTATGAAGAACATGAAGATGGAAGGAAATTAATTGAATGGTTCCGGGATGACTGGGCCATGTTCTCGAATCCCCAGATGAATGACTCTCGCGTCGAGAACTTACTTGCCGCTATTGTGGATGATGCCGGAATTGTTGAGAAGCGGTTTAGGCCAGCGGAAAGATTCAAAAGCGACCGTCTTGAACGATGGGGGCAATTAACAGAAGAGCTTCGGAGCCGGAATCGTTATTTTCCAGAAATCGAGATCGATTTTGAACGTCTTAAAGAACTCCTGAAGTTTCTCTATGCAAAGGAGATACCTTCCAAATGGTATCGGGCAAGAATAAACGCAGATGATATCGCATTTCCGATTGAGGAGATGGGTGCGCCACCTATCGGAACTGCCTCACATGGACGTGCAAATCCACCAGGCATCCCATACCTATATATCGGGTCTACCCCTGAAACATCGATCTCCGAAATTCGTCCACACACAGGTGAAACAGTCACTGTAGCCGAGTTCGAAATCAATACTTCAGAAATTGCCGTAGTTGATTTAAGAGCGCCAAAATTGTTGATTTCCCCGTTTTCTCTCGGTGATGAAGACGAAATTGGGACACTTCGTAGTGATATTGATTTTCTTGAACAACTCGGATCCGAATTGACCCGGGCTGTTAGACCTCTGGTCACTCCAGTCGAATATGTGCCAAGCCAGTATCTCTGTGAGTTTATCAAGCGGTCTGGGTGGGAAGGTGTTTTATATTATAGTTCCGTTAGTGATGGTGTTAATTTGGCACTATTTGATTCTGGGAAAGCAGTGTCGAAGAAAGTGGCACTTTGGCGAGTAAAAAAAGTCACGGTAGAGGTTGAGTTAGCCAATGGTGAGGATTCTGCAAACTGAATGTGCTGTCAACCGGCTCTAGCTACAAGCAGTACGCCTTAGTTTTTGTTGAAAAAGGTGCTATCTATCTTTCGCCAATCAGATACGAACATACCCCCAGCATGTTCAGTTCTGCCTAAGGTGTATGACGGCAAATCCTAATTTGGCATCTGTATCGCTTAGTCGATTTTTCGCGTGTCCGTCACTTTTAGCGGAGCAGGTTCCGTCTTCAAGAATTCTCTTCTCCCGTGCCCCTTTGAAGTGCAACACCAGGCACTCCACATGGGTGCCTGGCATGAGGTATTGCGGTGGATCATGTGATGGCGACAACCCCCATCTTCAGCACTACCCCAAGTTTAACAGCAGTCAGACGATTACAATGATTTTTCCGTTACAGGTCAACCTAGATTTGGCATTTTTAGATCGGTATCTGGCATTTTCCTTCATAAACAGTCATATATGCTCCGCCCCGTTACTGGAAGACAAATTTTCAGATCGGGGAGAGTAGGCTGCAGTGATATATCCGTCCTGTCTTCAGGGCTGGAAATGTCTTACATGTCCCTGAACCTGCATACGGGGAGATGAGCCATGCCGCATCTCCTGATACGCCTTGAATCAGCCTTCCATCGGATTATGCCGACATCCTGGCGGGACGGACCATTCCATTATTATTGAGCGCACCAATCACCCCGCCTGCCATGAAATAAATAATTGATTTATTAATAAACCCAGCAACTGCATTGTCTATCCATGCTATTTGGCAGTACATTATTTTAATGTGTCCCAGAACCCATTCTTTCCAGCAAGGTCATGACAACCTTAGCAGAGTTTTCAGCGGCCAATGCCGTGAATATTTCGATCTGGTTCGCGTGGTCGCCTGCTCCAGCCAAATCGGACAAGCTGCGAATGGCCAAATAAGGAACCTTGTTTGCCCATGCTACGTGAGCGACAGCTGAACTTTCCATGTCAAGCACTCGAGACTGAAACACCCGGAATACGTATTCACGAAATTCAGCATTGTCAATAAATGCACTTCCAGAAACCCCTGAACCTCCAATCACAACCTCTGGTTTGCGAGACAGGCAGCGTCCATCATCCGTGCAGTGATTAAGCTCGAGACCATTTGCTGCCTGTCTGGCTTGTGCGAGCAGGGATTCATCAACAGGAAACCAAAAGCGGGGTTCAGGTTCGCTCATACCATCCTGGATGACCTCTACTGAACGCGGGAACATCATGCCAAAATTTTCATAAGAGTATTCAAAAAACGGCACTGTTTCCCATCCGCCCTCAACCTTTCTTGCATACACCATTTCCAGATATTGTCCCCACTGATCAGCAATAACCACATCGCCAATAGCAAGTTCGGGATCAATTCCCCCCGCAATACCCGAAAAAATGACCCGCTTTATGTTGAAGTGGTCAAGTGCAAGCTGAACTGTCATTGCCGCATTGACTGTGCTGACCCCGCTCAGAAACAAAACCACATCCCTGCCAGCCAGATTCCCTGTCTGAAACTCGACTCCATTGATAGAAGTTGAAGTTGATTCCTCAAGAGCACTCTTGAGCAGTGTCAATTCTGGCGAGAAGGCCGATACAACTGCTGTTCTTGGGACCTCATCCTTGACTGAGTGGGCAAATACCGGTGTTGCAGACAATGCAGGGCACAGCAAGAATACCGATATGCAGACAAGCCCCTGAACAAGGTCGTTCATGATCCTTGAATTGATACGTATTTTCATTGAAAAATCACTTCCTATAACATTCTGACAGCAGGCATGCACAAGGATAATCTCGACACTTACATAACGCCCTGTATCGATCAGGCCAGGCTGTTCCGGATAGCCACAACTCTCACTGAGTATTTCCCAACCCTGAAATAATTGGACAGGATCCGTAATTTCCAGGCATATCCTGCAGGGTTTTGGGTAAAATCAGGCCTGTGTTGAATAGCGATTCCGTTCTGACAAAGCCACCACGATGAGTGAAAAACAAAAACTGATCGATGAATTGATCCAGATGCAGAAGAAGTTCATGGAGATTGAAAAAACCAGCGGCATCGAATTCGAGAATTACTACGATGCGAAAGGTGGGGATGATCTAGCGGAATATCATGCGAAATACAACGAACTCGCCAATCGTCTGGTTGACTTGGCTCACACTGAGAAGGGGTCCAGACGCTGATCATGACTCTTAGACACATCTGACGCTGCCGACGATCTTACGAGAGTAGATCGCGGAGGTCGCCGTAT
>VXPI01000225.1 GCA_009839585.1 Gammaproteobacteria bacterium | reverse complement strand
CGCATTATCACAGCCGCAAACGAGATGATTGAGCCGTCAGCCAATCGAATGAAAAAAGAAATTCCCATTGAGATCGACCGTGCTCGAAGAAAGGATCCCGAAGGAGGCTCTTGGCAAACACTGGATCCGGTTGCAAAGGGGAGTGTTCAGGTATTCGATTGCCCTGTAGATCCTATCTCTCAAGCACTGGTGACAATTTCGGAAATTGAGCGTCTCTCGAGACGCTCGCCAGACTGGGATTGGTCGCGATGTGCCATTATCGCTAGGGAATGGAAATATCTGGATCCGGTACGTACTGTATGTGAGGCGAGGGGAATATCCGTCCAGACAGCCAATGAGGAGAATATCAGCATCTGGAAATTGCGCGAAACCCAGACCCTTATTAACTGGTTGAGAAACAGATACAAGGAATTGATTGCAGTAAGTGAGATTGAGGAATGCTTGCAGCATTGCCAGGATAATATCTGGCGATCCTTATTGCAGGGTGCCGTTTCAGCCCTTGAGCAGGAAGTTGGTAATGAGACTACTGGTCAAATCGCCATAGAGTGGTTGGCCGAGTGGAGTCAGGAGGCAAGGCAACGTCAAACCGGCTTGTTGTTACTGACCGCGCATCGTGCCAAGGGCCTTGAGTTCGACCATGTAGCGGTGCTTGATGGCGGCTGGTGCCGTCGTTTTCCGAACGAGGGTCAAGATGCTGAGCGAAGGCTCTACTACGTTGCCATGACTCGGGCTCGCGAGACCCTGTTTCTGGCTCGTTTCAATTTAGATTCCTCAACTGATCAGGATTATCTCGGGAGTGGATCCCTATTCAGTGAAGCATTTCTGAACCATCCATCGGTACTGATGAAAAGGCCTCCAAGAATTGATGAATATCTATCAGGCTTGAAGCGAATTTATGCTCTGCCTAAATTAAGCCAAATTCACCTTGGATTTGCCGGGCACTTTCAGAGCAGTCATCATAATTCAATCAAGGCAATCCGAGATCTTTCAATCGGTGAGACGTTGACCATTCGCAAAACGGGTTTCGGTGCTTGGGAATTACTGAATAATGTCGGTCAACAGGTCGGATTCATGGCGAGAGAATTCGCGCCGCCAGAAGGTTACTGTCCGGTCTTTGCACTCGTGTATGCGGTGATCGTCTGGAGGCGCGATGCCAACCCGGATAAAGATTATGGTGCGAAACGAGATTTTTGGGAGGTGGTGGTTCCGGAAATCGTCTACGAACCTGTTTCGTAAAATCTATTTCCTCCACTGTTGCCATGTCCATCCCTCTGTTCGTACCGGAGCAATTTCATTACAGGGATTTGCTGTAATTTCCTAACGATTCCTAATCTGCGTTATCCGCACCGAATATTATTTCCCGGATAGACTTTTCTTCAGTTCGGGCAGTCCTTCGCGAAATACCAGCCACACCGGTTGACGTATCACCTCTCCGTTTTCGGACAGGCTTACGGTCATCGCAGGGCCGGAATACTCGATTGTCGGATCATTTCTAAGAGCGTTCAATCGTGGGGCAAGCAAGTAGCTCTGTAGTCCCAATGCATAAATCCGGTCAAGCCCCGTGTTTCGGTAAGGCGCAAGATTCCCGGCAAGGGAATCACTACGCCCAGTGTCTTCGTTTTCAGCCGCCGCCAATACAGTGCTATCAGGATCGGCTGGCTCATCAGCGGTATCCGTTTCAGTATCCGCAACCTCTTGGTCGACAGTTTCGGTTTCCGGTTGCTGATCGAGCTCCGACTGTCCGCTTTCTCCATTGGACGGGTCCGTAGGTAATTCTTCATTGATGGATATTTCAGCCAATTCCTGTTCAGCCTTCATCCGCCGGTAAACCTCGATACCTTGAAGCATCCAGCGCATATCCGGGAAAATTACCTCGTTCAGGTCGCCATCAAGTTCCGGGCTTGGAATTCCCGAATACACATAAGAAGTGGCATATACCGGCAAGTTGTGCGCCTGGAAAAACCGGAGTTGCGGAACCACGATCCGGGCCTGTGCGAAATTGCTGGCCAGAAAGATGAAGTCCATGTCTTCGTTGCGCCTTGGAGTGAACTTAAGACGGCGGTCGAGATATGCTTCAAGATTCTTGCGCCGTTGAATACTCCTGTCGATGCCGAGAAAATTCTGGATGGTTGTCGAGTAGTCAACCTGACCGGTCTGAAAGGGCTCGCTCTTGACCGAGACCCCTCCGATTGACTCCCAATGCTTGATAAAGGCACTGGCCACGCGATCACCCCATTGGCTGGCGGCCTTGAACACGGTAGCTTGTCGATGCCCATCATCCCAAGCTTTTTCAGCAACCAGTTTCGCTTCTTCTTCTGGAGAGAGGCTGAATGCGAACAGCCGAGGCAAACGGGTTTCATCGGGGATGTCGGTAATCATAAGGGTATCAATTTCCCCGGTGAATCCATTCAACAGGGCATTGGTGGCTTCACGTCCGAGTGGACCGATGATCAGATTTGCACCATCATCAATAGCAGCCCGATAGTAAATGCGGCTGAGTGAAGCTGAATTGCCGATGTCATACAAGACAATATCGGGTTGGGAGTCCGATTGGTAACGGGTGGTAGCATCCATGAAACCATCATGGAAGGCCTGGGCAGCCGAACCGACATCCGAAGTCAACGGGAGCAACAAGGCGATTTGCCCGTATTCGGTCTGATCGTAAGGTTCCTGAACAAGAGTCAGTACATCGAGGTTGGCCGGATGGTCAGGATAGAATTTTCGCCAATCCATAAAATCCGTATACAGGAATTCCGGTTTGCCAAAATCCAGTGTTTCAGCCAGAGAAATCCACCCCGGGGTGTTGTCATGAGTCGACTGCTCGGCGAGGAATGATCGATCAAGTGGATTGAGGGTGCGAATTTTTTCAATGACTTGTTTTTGCCAGATAGGCCTTGCTTCACCCTCGGACAAATCGTGAAGTTCGATGATTACTGCTGTCGCATCAAGACCCTGCCCATTTGCTTCATAGGCCTTGACGAGCGTTTCGAGATACCCAAGCCGGATAGGTTGACTTAACACTGACCCAAGATAAATCCGCTTTAATTGCCTCAATGCGCTCTCGGCATCTCCCTGTGCGAGCAGAATGCGCCCGCGCAGAATTTCAACCTGTACCCGATCATCCGGCGATACAGGAATCATGGATAATGCTTCAAGCGTAGCGACTGCAGCTTCAACCCGATTCTGGTTGAGGAATTCCTCAACCGCCCTGATTTGCAATCCCAAGGCTCGCTCAGCAGGCAGGGAGATGGCCTGCTCAACCAGCTTCCATGGATCATCCAGCGGGATAACCTGCTCTTCGTTTTGAAGGCCAAAAGTGGTGACCTGACGCTCCTCGGGTTGCGGTTCGGGTACTGTAGCCACAGGTTCTTCAAGTTGGGCATCTTCCTGGGCCGGTTGTTCGGTCGTTTCGGATGTCTGATCTTCCGGAGGCGGAGGCAATTCCGGCACCTGTTCAATCGGCGCTGGTGCACAGCCAGCCACGATCAGGCCAAGAACCAGAAGGGTGATGCGTAAACTGGCGGAAGTTTTGGGCAGAATGGACAACAATTTCATGAAGCGATGGTTATGAGACTTTTTAGAAAACTGTTAGGTCTTCGTCCAAACTTTTTTCAAGAAGCTTTTACAACCTTATGATGAATTTCCTTATCTCATCATGATTTCGGTTTGAGTACTGCCAGCTCCAACAATATCCATGAGCTTCGCATAATCAGGAACCACATCATAATTTACGTGATTTTCATTGGCTTTCTGAACAATTTCCTGGAAAAATTTTCTGGCACAGTCAATCTTGATTTTTTCGGTTTTCCGCAATTCCATTGAAGACATTGTGCCCTTGGTCTCCGCGACAAAATATATTTGTCTAACACTACCAGCCCTAAAAGAAATTGCCCAGTCTGGACAATAGTCTCCGACGGGCGTCGGTATCATAAAACCGCGAGGCAACTTTGCATAGACTACTACTTCTCTACTTGTATCTAAGTCCTGAACAAAATTTCGTTCTACTATTGAGTCGGTAATAACGTAATCATAGATGTGGTTTCTAAGCTTCTCTGTAGCTCGCGAGAAATCTTGACCAATCTGCCCAGCGGTAAATATTTCAACCCCGTACTGTCCATCGATCTCGTCATAAGTTAGGCGTTCAATGACAATCGACGCTTTCTGCTCAGTGACAATTCGTGAAAGCTCGGAAATAAAATGCTCTGGATTTTTCTTGAACTGTTCAAATACTTCAGGCTGGATTTTCTGAAGAATTGCTGTAGACGTTTTTCGCGTCAGTACAGTGTTTTCAGAAATTTTGCCAATTAGGTCGTATTTCACACGCGATTGGATAGGTTTGCCATACTCGGTTTTAGTTTGAGTTTTTTTGAAACCATCATTGCCATGAAACAAATTGTCGGCTAAATTATCTTTTTGCTCGCCTGCCTGAATCATGTATTGCAGTGGGGTGACCTGTAGATGTCTGTTCAGTGCACTAACGCACTTTTGAACCAATTCGTCCGAGTCAAATTTAACTCTATAAATCGCTTTTCGATTAATTTTCGCCCAAAGTTCCTGAAACTCCTTCTTATAAAAGTTCGTATTAAGTGGGT
>VXPI01000360.1 GCA_009839585.1 Gammaproteobacteria bacterium | reverse complement strand
ATAGTTTCACAAATCCTTTATTTTTTGGGAACTAATTGCCGTAAAGCCTGCCGGTTATGCCCATGAACCGATGGCTCATTGCACCACAGCCATCGCAATTCACTGATCACATCCACTGCGCCTTGGGGAAGTCCGATAGCATGGGCTACTGCAGAATCAATTTTGATCCTCGCCTTGTCTGCATGAGCCTGGCAGGCAGGAAGCAGGTGGAACCCAGACAGTTCATCGAATCTTGATGCGGCATGATTCAATGCTGCATCATCAAGTTGATCCAGAGAAGGACAGGGCATCTGCCGCAACGCACCGATTTGTGTTGTAGATCTTCCTGAATGTGTCCGTTGACCGCGTGTCCAGTGCACGATCATGCCCAGCGATGAGCTTGCCCATAGAGCGAAGGCCTTGCAGACGCGCAGATCATCATGTTGCAGTACGGCCCAAGCCCTACCTCCCATGGCCTCATGCCGGGTCATCGCAGCCAGCAGGCACTGGGATGTCCAGCGCATGTTGCGGGCATAGAACAGCCTTCCCTGCCTTGCCCGCATTTCATCGCAACCGTCGTTGACCGGTACTCCCTTGTGCGTTGGCAACACAACAAGACAGCGTTGCGATGACGCATCTGCGGTCCACAGCGACCTGTCGCTGCCAATTGCATCCGTTTCGCTTGCAACAGGAAACATTTCGAATGCACCAATTTGACTGTTACCGCTAATATGTCCAATGAGATGGTGAGTGGGACCAACTTCAAAAAGCCTGTCAATAGTTGTCATTGGGCATTCCATTGCCAGGGATGTGTTGAGAAACTCCAGTCTTCCATGAGTCAGGCTCATGGCGGCACTGGCCAGATCCGGGTGTACCGTGCCCAGCATTCCCCAGGGTGCCCCGTCACACTGAGAGGTAAAACTGTAGACAACGCCCACCTCCTCTGCCGCTATCATGACCGGGCGGCTTGGACTGCCTGACGAAACGCGTTCAACCGCATGCGTGATGGCCCTGGCAACCTCGCCCGCTTCACCGAGCCGGGTGACGGGAGAATTCAGGGTCACGCACTTCACTCCCACTTCTTCCATCCCGCTGGATAGCTGCATTCGGCGGGTTGCGATGAGCAGCATTTCCTCCATCCCCGTATCTGCCGAGAAGGCATCCTCACCCAGTGCCTGCCCGGAGGCCACGCATACCGCAACGATATCCTCAAACTCCAGTTCGACCATTCTTCTCGTTTCCGTCCATGAATCGGCAAATGCCGCGGTTAATGGCAACACAAACCCGATCCTCCCTCCCGGCCTGACCTTCTCCATGGCCAGAACAAGAAAGGAAGCGGCCATTCCGGCCTTTGCATTGCAGGGCTTTCGGCCTATTAGCTGCCCCCAGCGTTTCTGACAGGCCATTCGTTCCTGCTCCGACAGCCCTGCAATGTCAAATGCACTTTGACCGCCCCTGGTTCTTGAATAGGGGGGATTCATCAGCATCCAGTCAATACTGTTGTCATCAATCAGGACAGAATAATCCTTGTTTCGACCATCACCGTGCGAATGACCGCCTGCAACCCTTCCCATCATGTCTTCCTGATTTGGAAGGTGGAAGTATTCAAGAGAACCCGTAGCACTTTTCTCGCCACCGACATTCATCCAGCCAATTCTGGTCTCGCCGTAAGGTTCACCCATCCCTATTGCCGCTAGGGATGAGGAGGTAAGGTGCGCCGCGATCGGACTTATGTCCGTACCGATCATCCCTTGCTCCATTGCCCAGCGATGCAGTTGTGAAACGCTTTCGATACTTCCCCCGTTCACTTCATGGAAAGCCTGTATTCTCCTGTACCCAGCCCTCAGCAGCGTCCCGGTCCCACAAGCAAGATCCGCCATGCAGCGATCCTTGAAAATCTCCCCATGCGACCATTCATCTGAAGACATATCTCCTGAGCGGATCGTCAGGCTGGCCAGTAATTCAGCAGTCGCCGCCTGCGTATAGAAAGCCGCCGCCTGCTTCCGGTCTTCGCTGAGCTTGGGAAAGAGCTCGGCACCGACATTAATATGCAGTCCCAGTCCGGCCATTTCGATTTTCTGCACGGCATTGACCAGGTGTTTCAGTGCCTGGCCTGTCGACTGCAAATCAGAGTTTCCGACAGTCTCGAGAATCTCGATGGCCGGATCGAAAATCGCCCTCCAGTTCTGCTTCTGGATTTTTCTCCATACCGCAACCTGTTGCGTGTGCAACGGCAGCGGCTCTGGGCTGAAATCCAGGGCAGGAGCGTGTTCGACATCCTGCATGTGCAGCCGCTGCTGAATCAGCAGTGCATTCAGCCACAGCACCATTGCCGTCTTCAGGCTCATCAGCACCGATCCCCGCTTGATCAATTCGTCTATTTTCCGATGTGTTGACTGAGGCAGGGATTCAAGGCAACGGCTTGCCTCGTTAACCAGGTCCGCCACTTCGGCGGCAACGCGTTCAATGTCTTCTTTCGGCAGTATTGCCGAGGAAAGAAGGGAAGCCATGTCATACACGCTTCCCTCGATGAAACCCTGATCAGGCCATCGACGGATTTCTTCCCCGGTCCTGTGGTACAACGCATATCCGATGCTGGCCCCTCCTGCCAGATCATCCTTCGGGGATTTAGCCGACTGAAACAATGCCGGAACATGTACGGAAAGTGCTGTCTTGATCTCGGAAAAACCATTCGCAACGGACAGGCCCAGCCTTGATTGCGCGTCCTGGTCCGCATCGGATGCACTGAATGAACATTCAATGACCACGGGGGGAAACCGCGGCTCGACAATCAGGATGTCCGGGCGTTTCCCGGCATTCTCCCTTCCCGACAGGACTCCCGTCTGCTCTGCATTTACGGGAGAGGGCGTGACCTTCCATCGTATGCGTGTTTCCCGCAGGACATCACGCAGAGCGAAATTAAATTCCTCTTCCCGATTACGGCCGAATTCAGTTGACATGACTCTTGTTGAAACAGGGATAAATTAGGAGCAACTCGAATGCCTCCCACAGTTGAGATCTGAAAAAAATATACAATGCCTGTGTTATGCAAGTATGCAGACCATATCTTGCCAACCATCTTGAATGCTTCAAACTGAGCCACCACATCTATTGCGTTCCAGTGCCCTCAACCTTCTCGCCTCGGTTGGCGCGACCTGAAGCGGCCTGTAAATCTCAACCCTATCCCGGTTGGACAGTCGATATTCAAAAACCTGTTTTCTGCCATGAACACCGACTTCGAAATTCCGGGTGGCAAGCTCGGGATATTCAGTTAGAATGCCTGATCGTTTAATCGCCTGGGAAATCGTTGTTCCAAAGGGACAGTCAAGCGAGATGACAGTCTGTTTTTCAGGCAGTGCATAAACGACTTCAATCTGGATTGTTTCACTTGCCATTGCCATACACTTCATCTGCTCTCTTGCAGAAGGATTTGACCATTGATTCACAAATTCCCAAAAACAACGGAGTTATGAGTTTTTCAATGAAACCTCCGGCAACCTCAAAGTCAAGATTCAATGATACTTTACAGGAATGATCATCGATTACCGTAAATCGCCATTCGCCGGATAGTTCCCGAAATGGACCGTCAACCAGTTCTATCGAGATCAGGTTATATTTGGTCAGGGTATTGCGGGTCGTAAAGGACTTGCGAAGCCCCTTGAATGCAATGGATACAAATGCAGTAACAGTTGAATCAGTGCGCTCAATCTCACCCGATCCTCCGCACCATGGCAGGAAATCCTGATAACGGTCCACATCATCGACCAGCTCAAACATGGCTTTTTGAGGGTATGGTACGATTTGGGATTGAATTATCTTGTGCATTGGATCATCGATCTCTGGAAGTAGCACCGTTTGACGGCAAGGCCCTTTGTTCTGCGAGAAATCTAATCACACAATCAAACAAGTTCACAAGCCAATCAATCCAAATTAATGTAAACCATTACCATGCATTCCGCAATACTCTGCATGATTCGCTATTTATCAAGAACAGTTGCCTGACGACTGCAAAATACCGAAATATTCGAGATTGTATTGCATAGCCCAGCCTGACAATGAACAAGCAGAAGAATTCAGATACCAGTTTGATCGCAGTCAACAGGAAGGCACGATTCAATTATGCGATTGAGGAAGAGTTTGAAGCGGGTATTGCTCTTGAAGGTTGGGAAGTCAAAAGCCTTCGGGCTAACCGCGCTCAATTGTCGGAAAGCTATGTAACCATCTTCAAGGGGGAGGTATTACTGGTTGGTGCGCATATCTCTCCCATGACTTCGGCAAGCACGCATATAGATCCCAACCCAACCCGACCCCGAAAATTATTGCTGCATGCAAGGGAGATCAGCAAGTTGATCGGGTTAACGGAACGGGCCGGCTATACGATCGTACCGCTCAAACTGTATTGGGTTCGGGGTCGGGCGAAGCTGAGAATCGCGCTTGCCAAGGGGAAAAAGCAGCATGACAAGCGTCAAACGATCAAGCAGAGGGAATGGGATCGGCAAAAGCGCAGAATCCTGAAACATTCATAGTTCCCTGCATTTCGAATTCCTGACAATCTTGAATTTTCTTGAATTTTCGATTTCAAAACCGCATATAAGCCGGTATAATACCCGTATGAATTATG
>VXPI01000046.1 GCA_009839585.1 Gammaproteobacteria bacterium | reverse complement strand
CAATATGGATATCACATCATCAACCTCGTCGAGCTGACTGAAGTACAGCAACAAACGCTTGAGGAAGCCCGGGATGGGGTGATTGATGAATTAAGGGATATTCTGGCTGAACAGCGATTCGCCGAATTGGCAGAACCATTCATGAATCTCGTATTTGAGCATCCTGAAAGTCTGGAACTGGTATCTGATGAGCTGGGCCTGACTATTGAGGAAAGCGGCTGGTTTACCGAAACCGCAGGAGAGGGAGTGGCCAGTGAGGTGAAAGTCCGCAGGGCAGCATTTTCGGAAGAAGTGCTGAATGAAAACCTGGTCAGCCAACCGATCGAAATTGGCTTTGATCGAATAATCGCCATTCAGAAACTCGAACATGAGCCGGCTATGGCGCAATCCCTGGATAGGGTGCGTGATGAAATTGTTTCGACCTTGCGAGATGAACATGCAAAACAAAGGGTATTGTCATTGGGTCGGGAGTATTTGCAAATGCTTGATGATATGGATGCAACATCCCAGACCTGGGTTGAGTTCACTGAGGATAAAGGACTGGATATTGTGGACCTGACGTTTCCGAGCCGTGCCGAAGTGCCGAGAGACCGGCATGCTCTTGGAGAGGCTGTTTATGCGTCGGTCCGGCCGCAGGAAGGTGAGGTCCTGTTTGGTGGTGCAGTTTTGTCGGATGGTGATTATGCCCTGTACAAGCTGGATTCCGTGACTGATGGCGTTATTGACGAGATTGACGATTCGACTCGTCAGGCATTTTCGAATCGATTGATTTTTGGCGAGGGAGCAGGGATGATGTCAGGATTCTCGAAACTTTTGCGAGATCAGGCCGAGATTGAAGTCTTTGAGGACCGTCTGTAGGAAAAGACTACTTCAGGACTGACTGGACAGATGTCTTTGGGGTTCTGGCCTTTACTCAAATTTCGAATCATGCTTCTTTTTCGATTGACCACGATACATCTTCGCCCGCCTTCAGGGGCACTACTTCTTCTTCATGGTCATCAGCATGGCTTCCTTGAATGGATTCCGGAATAATCCGGGTTTTTCGGGCAAGGGTGATTTGCCCGGTATTTCTCGGAAGCCGATAGAAGTCTGCACCGAAGTGACTTGCAAACCCTTCCAGCCGGTCGATTTTCTCAATGCTGTCGAATATCTCGGCATAGTACTCTATCGCCGCCACAGCTGAGAATATCCCTGCGCATCCGCATGCACTTTCCTTGCTGTGACGGGTATGCGGTGCACTGTCTGTGCCCAGGAAGAAGGAGGGGTCTCCGGAAGTTGCTGCTTCAAGCAGAGCCATGCGGTGTTCTTCCCTCTTAAGCACTGGCAGACAGTAATGGTGTGGCCGTATTCCGTCCTTGAACATTTCGTTGCGGTTGTACATCAGATGTTGCGGCGTAATGGTTCCTGCAACATTGGTGCTGGATTGTTTGACGAAGTCGATGCCGTGGCGGGTGGTGATGTGTTCAAGGACCATTCTGAATTCGGGAAGTTCACGATGAACAGTTTCCAGGACCTGATCGATGAACACGGCTTCGCGATCAAACACATCAACATGTGGGTCGGTGACTTCACCATGAACCTGCATGCAGACATTATGTTTCGCCATGCATTCGAAAGTATTCATCATTGCTGCGACCCGGGTTACGCCGAATTCGGAGTGAGTGGTGGCTCCTGCGGGGTATAGCTTGAAGCCCAGCACATGTTCGCAATCTGCAGCTTCCTTGATCTGGATTGGGGAGGTTTTTTCCGTAAGATACAGGGTCATCTTGGGATCAAAGTTGAGCTCGGAAGGTACTGCATCGAGTATTCTGTTGCGGTAAGAGAGTGCCTGTTCGACGGTTTCGACGGGAGGGGAGAGATTGGGCATTACCAGAGCTCTGGCGAACTGACGGGCGGTATATTCAGCTACCCGATTTAGCATGGCACCATCTCGCAGGTGGACATGCCAATCGTCAGGTTTGGTCAGGGTTATGGTCATTGGTCCAGGACTGGGGCTTTCATCAGTTAGGTTGGATCATCAAGGCTCCGAAAACAGCAAGCGGGGCGGGTTGGGCCACCACACTTCAGAGTGGGCACACATTGCCTGACTATTTCCGCATTTCAATTCACATATTGCCTGACTCTACTCAGGCCTGCTTTTTATTACCGGATTACGATAAGGCATGATTTTTAGAGGGTGAACCGATCCGGTATTATATCTGGTTTATGGAGTTTTCCTTGTGCCATTTGCACGGGAATCACTGGTTGCCCCGGCGATAACCTGCTTTCAATCGCAATACAATACTCAAGGTCAGGGCTTGCAATACGCTAATACATTTCCATTGGGTCGATATCCAGAGACCAGCGCAATTTCTGGCTAGTGGAGGTATTTTCAGCCCAGCATACCCAATGTTTCAGGATCTGATGCAGGTGGGCGCGAGTGGTTGCGTTCACCAAAAGTTGAGATCGATGCCACTCATCTATGCGGGGAGTGGGTGAGTGTACAGGGTCCATGATCTGGACAGCCTCCAGATTCATGGATGCGAGCAGGGAATCTCCATATTGCTTGATTTTACGCAAGAACCGAAAGCCATCTTCCCGCTTGCGTGATTCCACTCGCCACAATGCGAAACTGGAAAATGGCGGAACATGAGCGAGCTTGCGTTCCTCACGGCAAGCCTCGAAAAACAAGTCATAATCCTGAGTGCGGACCATCTCCATATATGGATTATCCGGATGGTGGGTCTGGATCAAGACCCGACCCGGATCCTGGCCACGGCCAGATCGACCGGAAACCTGCAAAAGATCCTGAAACAACTGCTCGGGAGCCCGAAAGTCGACACTGAATAGTCCATGATCGGCATTGACAATTCCGACCAGGGTAACTCCATGAAAATCATGACCTTTGGAAATCATGCGAGTGCCGACGATGATATCTGCCTGTCCACTGTTAATGGCATCCAAAGTGTCCTGGAGCTGACGAAATGACCGAACCCTGTCTCGGTCAAATCTCAGGATAGATGCATCGGGAAACAGCTTCTCCAACGATTCTTCAATGCGCTGCGTCCCCGCACCACGGAAAAACAGCTCGGATCGGCATTGTGGACAAATCCCGGGAGTCTCGAATGTTTTCCCACAATAATGACAACATAGCCGGTCCGATGTCTTATGGTAGGTCAAGTATGCGTCACAGCGATCACAACAGGCACGCCATTTGCAATTGGGACATTCTGCAATTGGAGCATATCCGCGGCGATTGATATACAAAATGGTTTGTTGCGATCTTTCAAGTTGCTTCTTGATGGCCGAAATCAGCGAGGGAGATAGACCGTATCGTGTGGACTGCTGGCGTAAGTCAATGAATTGGATTTTTGGCAGATTGGCTTCACCAGCACGTTTTCTCAGGGTTGAGAGATGGTATTTGCCGGAACGAGCATTTTGCATGGATTCCATGGATGGAGTTGCCGATCCGAGGATGACTGGAATGTTCTGAAGGCTCGCTCGCTTGATTGCGAGGTCACGGGCATGATAGCGAAACCCGTCCATTTGCTTAAAGGACAAATCGTGTTCTTCATCAACGACGATTCTGGCGAGGTTAAGGATGGGCATGAATACCGCAGATCGGGTTCCGAGTATGACCCCCGCAGTTCCATTTCCTGCCTTCCACCATGTTCGATATCGCTGAGTCTTGTTGATTCCAGAGTGATAGCAATGGACGCGGTCACCAAAGCGGTTGACGAACCTTTCCACCAACTGTTTGGTCAATGATATTTCGGGAACAAGCACCAGGACTTGCTGGCCCCGGTTCAGGCAGTCATGAATCGCATGGAGATAGACTTCTGTTTTTCCACTTCCGGTAATTCCGTGAACAAGATGGGTATGGAATCCTTTTTCAGTGGACTTGATTTTCGACAGAGACCGGGATTGTTCCTGGTTGAGTGTGCTTTCAAATGGCCTTGTACCATTAACAGGTCGATGGGAATGAATAACCAGACCTTTCCTTATCAGGCTCTGCATGCCACCTCGGACATCCCGGATATCGGATACCTGAGCCAGCTTTTCGATCTCGTCAAGGCGCAGGCATTGCCCATTGGATAGAGACAAGAAGAGTTGTTCCTGTTTTGGTGCACGCGAGAGTGTGTCCAGTGTTTCATACTCGGGAATGTCCGGGTTCTGCATGTAGTATTCTGGCGTGTCTGGATCATATAGCCTGACTGCCTTTCTGAGGTTTGGCGGAAGGGCGGCATGAATGACCTCTCCTATTGGATGATGGTAATAGCTGGCAGACCAGATATAAAACTCCAGCATGGTTGGGGAAATAGACGGTTGATCATCCAGAACATGAATGATATTTTTGTGTTTCCTGACCGATTTATCAGGTGGCAGGGGCACCACTACACCGACCAGTTGACGATTGCGAAACGGAATCAGGACTCTTGAGCCAGGTTCTATATCCGACTTGGACCGATAGTCGAATGCCCGTCTCAACGGGACGGGGACGGCGACACTGATGATGAATCCGGATTTGCTGGCTGGTGGCATTTCACACCATAAACCAATCAATATTGCTAGATAGTGCTTGCCAGAAAAGGGGGATTGTGGTATTATTCATGAATGAAAACAA
>VXPI01000102.1 GCA_009839585.1 Gammaproteobacteria bacterium | reverse complement strand
CTGCTCCATCGCAGAGCCGATGCAGGGCTGATTGACGGCATGATGGTCAATGGCACTGCAAGGGCAATCGGACGAATTTCGACTCGAATGAGACAGATTCAAACCGGTTTTACGTATCACTACGCATTCGCAATGATTATCGGGCTATTTGGCCTGATTTCAGTGTTTGTCTGGTTATAGGAACAATCAGGCGACATCATGGAAACATCCTTGCTCAGTATCCTGATCTGGTTCCCGATAGTAGCGGGAATCATCATCCTTGGGGTAGGTAGGGGTTCACATCATGATCCGCTGGTACGCAGGCTGGCACTGGGATTCTCGGTTGCCGTGTTCCTGTTCAGTATCCCGCTCTATACCGGTTTCGACCGGACTTCTGCCAACATGCAGTTCACGGAATTCCACAGCTGGATTCCTGCTTTCAATATCAACTATGCATTGGGGGTTGATGGCTTCTCGGTGCCCCTGATTTTACTGACCACCCTGCTTACCGTGATTGTGGTTGTAGCCGGCTGGCAGGTTATTCAGGACAAGGTCGCCCAGTATATGGCTGCCTTCTTGATCATGGAAGGCATTATGATCGGAGTGTTTTCCGCACTGGACGCCATGTTGTTCTATGTGCTGTGGGAGGCCATGCTGATTCCGATGTTTCTGATTATTGGCCTGTGGGGTGGACCCCACCGGATATACGCCACCATCAAGTTCTTTCTGTATACATTGCTCGGTTCCCTATTGATGCTGGTTGCCCTGCTCTACCTGTATAACCAATCAGGCGGATCATTCCGCATTCTTGACTATCACCAGATTCCGATTGGCCTGGGTGCACAGATCTTTATTTTTCTGGCTTTTCTGGCTGCCTTCGCGGTCAAGGTGCCGATGTTTCCGGTTCACACCTGGTTGCCGGATGCCCACGTTGAGGCCCCTACCGGGGGCTCGGTCATTCTGGCTGCGATCATGCTCAAGATGGGTGGTTATGGTTTTGTTCGTTTCAGCATGCCGATTGCCCCGGATGCAAGCCAGGAGCTGGCCTGGCTAATGATCACGCTGTCGCTGATTGCAATCGTTTATATTGCACTGGTCGCGCTGGTCCAGTCGGACATGAAAAAGCTGATTGCCTACTCATCCATCTCGCACATGGGTTTTGTGACACTTGGATTTTTCATGTTCAATGGACAAGGGCTTGAAGGCGGCATGGTTCAAATGATCTCGCATGGATTCATTTCCGGCGCATTGTTCCTGTGTGTGGGGGTTTTGTATGATCGCCTGCATTCCAGGGAAATCGCCACATATCAGGGGATTGCCACACCCATGCCGATGTTCGCAGCCTTTATGGTGTTGTTTGCCATGGCCAACAGCGGGCTCCCCGGTACATCAGGGTTTGTTGGTGAATTTCTGGTAATTCTGGGGTCTTTCAAGGTCAATGCCTGGTTTGCGATTCTGGCTGCCCTGACCCTGATTTTTGGTGCGGCTTATACACTGTGGATGGTCAAGCGGGTAGTCTACGGAAAAGTCCTGAACGATAGCGTGGCCGGGCTTGATGACCTGTCCAGGCGTGAATTCATGATGCTTGCGATACTCGCTGGCATGGTGCTGTTATTTGGGATTTGGCCAAATCCGCTGCTTGAATTGATGCATGCATCTTCCGAGAACCTGCTGGTCCATCTTGAGATCAGCAAGTGCCCCTATGCCTGTCGATAACCGTACTGGAACGAGTAACTGAACGATGAATGTTGCATCCCTCTCAGTGAATCTGGCCATTCCCGAGATCTTCATCGCCTCAATGGCCTGCCTGATTCTGGTTACGGGGTTGTTCGGTGACCCGGAACGCTCCCGGCTACTGTGTTATCGACTGTCCATTGCAGCCCTGTTGATCACCGCGATCCTGGCGATCTTCGGCATTACCAGCGACTCGCAGTTGGCCTTCAACGGCTTGTTTGTTGATGATCCACTCGCAGAGCTGCTGAAATTTGGCATTTGTACGCTGACTGCGGCCGTGTTTGTCTACGGGCGCCAATACAACCTGGACCGCAACCTGTTCCATAGCGAATACTACGTGCTTGGCCTGTTGGCTGTATGCGGCATGATGGTCATGATCTCGGCAAACCATCTGCTTGCCCTGTATCTGGGGCTTGAGCTGATGTCCCTGTGCCTGTATTCAATGATTGCCTTTTATCGGGAAAACAAGCTGGCCGTCGAGTCAGCAATGAAATATTTCGTGCTGGGTGCTCTGGCATCAAGCATCCTGCTCTATGGCATCTCACTCCTGTATGGACTGACCGGCTCACTGCACTTGCCGGAAATCCGGGATACGATTGCCAGCATGGATCACACCAACCCTGCCCTGTTGCTGGGCGTGGTGCTGATTGTGACTGGCCTGGGCTTCAAGCTGGGTGTAGTGCCTTTTCACATGTGGGTTCCCGATGTCTATCAGGGCGCCCCAACCTCAACCACGGCCTTTATCGGTTCTGCACCCAAAATTGCGGCATTTGCGCTGGTCATTCGATTGCTATCGGGCGGACTTCAGGACATGCACGATGTCTGGTACCAGATGCTGATTATTCTGGCTCTGCTCTCGGTGCTGGCCGGCAATGTGATTGCGATTGCGCAGGATAACCTCAAGCGAATGCTGGCTTATTCGACCATTTCGCATATGGGATTCTTCCTGTTCGGGGTGCTGGCAGGAAATCAGTCCGGCTACAGCGCTGCATTGTTTTATGTACTGATCTACGCAACCATGAGTTGCGGTGCCTTTGGCCTGATTCTGATGCTCTCGAGAAAGGGTTTTGAGTCGGATCTGCTGGAAGACTTGAAAGGACTTGACCGGAATAGCCCCTGGATTGCGGCACTGTTTCTGGTATTGATGCTCTCAATGGCCGGAATTCCGCCGATGGCGGGCTTCTTTGCCAAGCTGGCGGTGATTCGCTCCCTGGTAGAACAGGATCTGGTATGGGTCGCTGTCTTTGCAGTATTACTAGCGGTAGTAGGGGCATACTACTACTTGCGGGTCATCAAGCTGGTGTATTTTGATCCGCCCACTGCTCCCGGATCAATCACGGTCAAGCCGATGAATTGGGTCGTGATTATTGCCAATATCGGGATTCTTCTTGTCATGCTGCCATGGGTCGGTGCCTTGATTGAACTGTGCAGCTATGCAGTTCAGGCCATTCTGTAAGCGTGCCCTCTTGATTTCGACTGGACAAGGGCGTAACTCCTGACATTCTGATCAGCGACAAGTTTCGAATCTGCCTTGACAACAAAACTCAATCTCGCGGTCCTGTTTGGCGGACGCTCTTGCGATGGGGTAAACATACAAGAGGATCCCAAGTAGTTCACGTGTGGACATGCAGGAGCAGTATGTAAAATCAGTGACATGACATTGGCCAAGCCCTGAAATGCGAAAGTCAAGAGTGCTGCCAAATTCAGGTTCCATCAATCTGGACACACCCCATAAAAGCTATCTGTCTGATGGCGGCTTATATTGGCAAGTTTCTTAGATATTCACCGAAAGACGGGATGGGGATCCAATAGTGATGGGGGATTTCCCCGGTTTCCATAAGGACTCCCGCATGCAGAGCATCGGTTAGGAAATTGTCAAACCCGGTTTGTGAGTCATCCAATAGAGGAACGATCAGCTCCTTTAGTCTGGGACGGGACAAGATGCCGTTCGGTGTATCATTTGCTGCCAAGGCAATCTTCTTATAGAGACCTGGATCAAATGAGCAACAGCGGAGACGAGTAGCATAATAGCTTTCCTTTCGTTGCTGGCCGTCTTTAAGGGCCTCTTCAAGCAACTCGCTTCTGATCCGGCTTCCATTTTCCGAAATTACCCGAGAGGCTGCAACCGATACCCGGTTGATGTGTTGCGGCCAGCCTTGCGACAGTTTCGCCAAATGCTCTACCCATGTCTCGCGATCTTCCCCAGGGCCAGCAAATTTATAAGCTTGAAATACACTCCTAATTGCCTCAGAGGCCACCTCATGAGTTAGCCAACCAATATTTACTACTCGCTTATCCGGCGGTCTTGAAAGACCACACTTTCTTAACATCTCTTCAGTGTCACTCAGGCCAAAGAAGGCAGCCACAAGGGGAATATCATCAGGGGGATTATGCAGGCAATCCAATACCCCTTTTGTCGTGTGCTTAACCGAGGTATTCTGAGCTTCATCAACGAAAGCCACGATCTTAAAGCTCTTCAACAGTCCGGCCGCATTCTGGAAAACCAGTTGTGAATGTGCCTTGGCGTCCTGATCACTGCTCGATTGTCCTCCTATGGAAACACCGGCAATGCCAATACCTCTTTCAGACAGCTCTTGATAGAGTTTTCTGCCAAGACCCAACAGGTTCTTGAACTTATCAGCACTAGCACCAAGTGTCTTTCTGGATAATCGCTCACTTTCCGCATTGAGTGCATTAATAACCAACTTCATAACATCAACAGATGACACAAGGCTCTCCGTCCTGATCTCGACCGCTACCCATGGATCATCAGGGTTCGAATGCAAGCGAACAGCCTCCATGCACTCAAGCATCAGGGCAGTCTTGCCAGCACCCGGAGCACCCTGAAAAATCATCGTGCCTCCGCCGATAACACCGTCATCAAGGTTGATT
>VXPI01000320.1 GCA_009839585.1 Gammaproteobacteria bacterium | reverse complement strand
GATCATATAATACATAAAGTTTTATGTATCAAAATGTAACTATTATGAAGAATTCCAAATATCGCCTGCTGGAACTACACCTTGAATCAAACGGGAATGCAAGTATCCCCATGACTTTCCACGAAGTTGAAGATGTTATCGGGGCCAGCCTTCCTCCCTCGGCACAAAAATATCGCTCTTGGTGGAGCAACAATCCTTCAAACAGCGCAATAACTCGCTCTTGGCTTGCGGCAGGATACAAGAGTAGCCAGGTTGACTTGACTGGAGAACGCCTTGTATTCACCAGGAGCGAGTATAACGACTTGCGTCCACCTTCATCGCCTTCTTCTGAGAAAGACCCGAAGATACATCCGGGATTCGGATGCATGGAAGGCACAGTGACCATTGTCGGCGATCATGACCTCACCAAACCGGCCAGCCCAGAATGGCCCGAAATAGTGGAAAATGCAAACCTCTACAATGAATGAATTTTTGCTTGATACTTGTACGATTATCTGGAAAGGAAATAACGGTTACCTGCATTCCGATGCCATTGATCGTCTCAATAGGAACTATCAGATGGCCTGTAGTACTTATGTCTCGCCTATTTCTGCCTGGGAATTGGGAATGCTCTGTGCTCGCGGTAGGATCCGGTTGGACCGGCCTGCAGAAAAGTGGTTTGAAGAATACATGTATCGTGGACAATACCGGCTGGCAGAGATGTCACCTAGAATATTAATTGAGTCTTCATACTTGCCGGGTACACCGCCTGTTGATCCTGCTGACCGGATTATAATTGCGACTGCCCGCCTACTGCATCTGGAGATTGTTACTCGTGATCGAATGATTCTTGAGTATGCGAATAAAGGGTATGTTCATGCATTGCGTTGTTAAATGCCAAATATCCGATGCATCATGACGGCATCATGATGCATCGTCAAAACGTAAGATGATTCTTTATAATTTGTAACTACTCGCCCCCTGCCTGAACACTCAGCAGGGGGCGAGTAGTTACGAAGTGCTTTATGCTGTCGGACAGATCATGGCTTGATGCCGCTTCAGTTGACATCGCATTTCTCCGGCTTGGTTCGGGTTCAGTAGTGATATAGAAAAATCCTGAATTCTGAACGAATTCAGTTCCAACAACCCTATTCAATATCGGTAGCGCTTGGGCTTGTAGGGGCCTTCAACGGCAACATTAATGTAGTCTGCCTGCTGCTTTGTGAGCTTCGTTAACTTCGCGCCAATCTTGTCAAGATGCAGCCTTGCCACTTCTTCATCCAGATGCTTCGGCAAGACATGCACATCATTGGCATACTCATCACCCCTGCTCCACAGCTCGATTTGCGCCAGCACCTGGTTGGTAAAGCTGTTTGACATCACGAAACTGGGGTGCCCGGTAGCGCAGCCCAAGTTCACCAACCGGCCCTCGGCAAGCAGGGTTATCCGATTGCCGTTGGGCAATATAACTTGATCAACCTGGGGCTTGATGTTCACCCATTCATAGGACTTCAGTGCTGCAAGTTCGATTTCATTGTCGAAATGCCCGATATTGCACAGGATCGCTTCATCTTTCATTTGCAGAATATGACCATGCGTAATTACCTGGTAGTTTCCGGTAGCCGTGACAAAGATATCCGCGATCGAACAGGCTTCATTCATGTCAACCACGCGATAACCCTCCATGGCAGCCTGCAATGCACAAATCGGATCGACCTCTGTTACCCACACGCTTGCACCCAGACCCCGCAGTGACTGCGCACAGCCCTTGCCAACATCGCCATAGCCAAGCACAACAGCAATCTTGCCGGCAATCATTACATCGGTCGCTCTCTTGATTCCATCGACCAGTGATTCACGGCAACCGTATAAATTATCAAACTTGGATTTTGTAACCGAGTCATTGACATTGATTGCCGGAAATGGCAGATCTCCATTCTCCGCCATCTTGTACAGTCGATTCACTCCGGTTGTAGTCTCTTCGGTAACACCCTTGATCCCGGTCAGGCGGCGGCTGTACCAGTTCGGATCCGTATCCAGATGCCTGCGAATTGAGGAATACAGCGCCTGTTCCTCGTCATTTTCCGGGTGGTCGAGGATTGACCGGTCATTTTCTGCCCGGGATCCCAGAATCAGGAGCAGAGTCGCATCGCCTCCATCGTCCAGGATCATGTTGGGTCCGCCACCATCAGGCCAGTCCATAATTCGATTACTGAATTCCCAGTACTCATCCAGTGTTTCGCCCTTGAATGCAAATACGGGTATGTCTCGATCAGCTATCGCCGCGGCCGCATGATCCTGGGTTGAAAAAATATTGCAGGATGCCCAGCGTACCTCAGCACCCAGGGAAATCAGGGTTTCTATCAACACGGCGGTCTGAATGGTCATATGCAGCGATCCAGCAATCCGTGCCCCTCTCAGGGGCTGTGATTCGACATGTTTTTCACAAATGGAGACCAACCCGGGCATTTCCGAGCGGGCTATCCGGATTTCCTTGTTACCCCATTCGGCAAGGGATATGTCAGCCACATGGTAGTCTGGGGAAATTTTCTTGAGTGGTTGAGTAGACATCTTTATCGTATTCGGCATATGTAGTTCAGTTCAAGCGGCATCGGACTTAAGGGCACTGGCTTCATCGGTTTTCTCCCAGGAGAATTCCTCCTCGGTTCGCCCAAAATGCCCGTACGCCGCCGACCGGCCATAAATCGGTTTCAACAGGCCCAGGTTCTGCAGGATTGCCTTGGGACGCAAATCAAAATGCGCCTTGATCAACTCTTCGATACGCGTGTTGGAAATGGCGCCTGTGCCGAATGTCTCAACCATGACCGAGACCGGCTCAGCCACGCCAATTGCATAGGCCGCCTGGATTTCACACTTCTCGGCAAGGTCGGCCGCAACGATATTCTTCGCAACATAGCGAAGCGCATAAGCAGCAGAGCGATCGACTTTTGACGGATCTTTTCCCGAAAAGGCCCCGCCACCATGATGCGCGGACCCGCCATAAGTATCGACAATAATCTTTCGTCCGGTCAGCCCGCAGTCACCATGAGGACCACCAATCACGAACCGCCCGGTTGGGTTGACCAGAAACCGGGTATTCCGGTTCAGCATTCCGGCCGGAATCACTGGCTTGATGATTTCCTCGATGACCGCTTCCTCAATGATTCCGGACCCAACATCTTCATCATGTTGGGTAGAAATGACAACAGTATCGACAGCCACAGGACGACCCTCTTCATACCGCACCGTGACCTGGGACTTGGCATCGGGCCGTAGCCATCCAAGACTCCCCGACTTCCGCACCTCGGATTGTCTCTTCACCAATCGGTGTGCACAGGTTATGGGGAATGGCATCAGTACATCGGTTTCCCTGCATGCATAGCCAAACATCAGTCCCTGATCACCCGCACCTTGATCCAGATCGATGCCCTCGCCCTCATTGACGCCCTGGGCAATATCCGGAGATTGCGCATCCAGCTTCACATGGACATCACAACTCAAGTGATCAAACAGCAACTCAGGCGTGTCATAACCAATCTCCTTGATTTTGTGTCTTGCCACCTGCTCATAGTCCACCTTCGCACTCGAAGTGATTTCGCCGGCAACAACAACCAGTCCGGTGGTAACCAGGGTCTCACAGGCGACTCTCGAGTCAGGATCCTGTGCAAGCAAAGAGTCCAGAATCGCATCCGAGATTTGATCAGCCACTTTATCAGGGTGACCTTCCGATACCGATTCCGAGGTGAAGAGATAAGAATCAGGCATATTCAACTCACTTGTTTATTGGTAGCAATGTTTCTTCATTAACGAGAAAAATCATGCGATGACCGGGGGAAATAGCGCATGTCGAGAGCAGCGCAAGTTGATCCTTGTTGACCGAATGAATGGCATTTTGCAGGGGGTGGTCGAATCATGAACTCACCATGCCGATTCGCTTAACCTGCCAACATATGTACATCTGTTTATAGTAACATACATGCCCCTTGAAGTAGCCCGAATTTTAACGCCAGACACCACAAGAATCTAGACAGATCCTGTTGGTGATCGGGTACTTGAACCACTTACTCTCGCCTTTGAAACTCATACATGTCCAGCACCAGTCAAAAGCCGATCCAGACTGCCCGCATCCTGCTTGAAGCACTGCCCTATATTCGTCAATATCAGGGAGTGGCCCTTGCGATCAAGTACGGCGGACATGCGATGGTCGATGAAGACCTGAAACAGAGTTTTGCCCAGGACCTGATCCTGATGAAGCTGATCGGCATGAATCCCCTGGTAGTACATGGTGGGGGGCCTCAGATAAACCAGGCGCTGGAGAGAATTGGCAAGGAATCGGTATTTGTGGATGGAATGAGGGTCACCGACACCGAAACCATGGATGTTGTAGAGATGGTGCTGGGCGGCCTGGTCAACAAGGAGATTGTCAAATTGATCAACTCGGCTGGAGGGCATGCGGTTGGACTGACCGGCAAGGACGGGAATCTCATCAAGGCCCGTAAACTGAAAAACAAGAATCAAGACCAGAATTCCGTCAAGGATGGCGCCACAGTCGATTTTGGCCAAGTCGGAGAAGTGGAATCGATTGACCCGTCCATTATCCACGTTCTGGTATCGCATAAGCACTTATAAA
>VXPI01000392.1 GCA_009839585.1 Gammaproteobacteria bacterium | reverse complement strand
ATACCACAATCCCCCTTTTCTGGCAAGCACTATTTATCCGGTTACCGTCGAGCATTGCCTTCGTATTTGCTACCTTGATTACTTCACAAATCCAGACCTCGTCAGTGATTTTCAATTACCATGTCTGTTCATGTCCTACAGCTGGTTGCACGATTAACACGGTCTGGTCAGGCTCAATGACCGCCGGAAAAGAACCTGCATCTTCTTTTTTTCCAGCCTGAAATTAACCGTCTCTATGCTGAAGCATTTCCGGGTTACGGGTCTGTACCAATGTGCTTGCAGATAATGGCATCTGGGTTCATTGTTCCCCAATTCCACTCGGAAGTGCAGCACTCCAGGGAGCGTTGGCTATTGCAAACGGCCGGGAGGAATATGACAATCTCCCTGTCAATTACTACGGAGATCTATCATGTGCAAGAGCTACCACTATCTGACCCATGGTGAAAGAAGCCTATCAAAAGCTTGATGTTCGGAGGCGTTTACACAGGCAATGCCTGCAGATAATCACGAAACGACGGAATGGGTATCTGGTAATGCTTGGGAATTTTTCTCGTCTCCGCAAGGACTCCCGTATGGAGGGCATTTTTCAGAAATCCGTCGAAAGTCATCTGCGGATCTTCCAGTAAAGGCTGGACCATACTGCGCAGGCTTGAACGAGACAGGACTCCATCTGGCGCTTCATGCACAGCCAGGGCAATCTGCCTGTATAAAGAGGGTTCATGAGAACATGCTGCAAGGCGAGAAGCATAATAATTTTCCTTGCGTCTTTGGCCATCTTCGAGAGCCTTTTGAATGAATTCGGCTTTTATCCCGCCTCCATGATCTCGAATAACACGGGCGGCTGCAACTGCCACCCTATTGATATGCTGTGGCCATCCCTGGGATAATTCGGCTAGGCGTTCCACCCACATATTCTGATCCTTCAACGAACCGGTGAAACAATAGGCATGAAATACGCCTCTGATTGCATCAGAAGCTTCCTCATTCGATAACACCCCCAGGTTTACAACCCGTTCATCAGCCGGTCCTGAAAGACCACAGTCCGTCAAAATGCCTTCAGTATCACCCAAACCCAAAAAAACCGTCACCAGCGGGATATCAGCGGGCGGGTCGTGAAGGCAGTCAAGAACATCCTTGGTTGCGGACCCTATGGGAGTGTTCTGGGCTTCATCAACAAACACTACCACATGAAAGTTTTCCAGCAACCTTGATGCATTTTGAAAGACACGCTGTGACAGCTCGGCCGTATCCGTCTCACTTTCCGATTTCCCTCCTAAAGAAAAACCGGCAATGCCCACTCCCCTTTCGGATAGCTCCTGATAGAGTTTTCTCCCGAGTCCCAATAGATTGTTCAACTTCTGTCCACCAATACCGGATATCGCATGGGATGATAATCGTTCGCTTTCCGTATTGACCGCATCAACAATCAACATGACAACTTCAACGGAAGACTTCAGGTTGCCAGGCTTAATGTTGACGGCTACCCATGGTTTTTTGGGGGTTGAATGCTGTCGAACCGCTTCCATGCACTCTTGCATTAAAGCTGTTTTTCCTGCCCCGGAGCACCTTGAAAAATCGTGGTACCCCCACCGATACGACTGGCATTCAGCGTGCTTACCGCTCTTTGGAAAATCCTGTACTCTTCATCCCGTCCCCTGAAAAATGGTTCGCGTCCAACTTCAGCTCGATCTGTATCATCCAACCATATATCCAGCGGTAAAGGATCAGCAGGCTGTGGCTTGGAAAATAATTTTGCATTCATATGTCCAATCCTACCATTATTTCCCGGGTTTTATGTTTGCAGCAAGTTCTCAAAGATGCCTGTTGGGTTTTATCATGGATCAAATTGTGCAGATTACAACCCTTTAGCACTCCGTTCGCGAAGCATAACACCCGACACTGCACATTCCCGGAATGAATACGCATATTGTGTGAAGGAAAGAATAAAACTCCGGGACTCCAGAAACCGGACTTGGATATCAGAGGATCTCAGCCCCTCATTCGTAACGCCTTGGGATCAAACATGGCCGTCAAACTGGCTTTGGCAGGAATCCTCTCACCGGAAACATCAATCTCAAATGTGGCCGCCTGAATAAAATCATCATTGATCGCTTCTTTCGAGTAAACATAACCAAGACCGACCGAACCGCCCAGAAAATGCCCATAGTTTCCGGAAGTAAGGTGACCAACCGTTTCACCATTTCGCAAAATGGGCTCATGGTGATAGAGCATTGCCTCAGGGTCATCAAGCAGGAATTGCACCAAACGCCTGGTTTTCCAGGATCCGGAATCTTTCAGTTTCAAAATTGCATCCCGGCCGATGAACGGAATGTCCTTGTCAAGACTGCACACGAACGAATAGCCGCACTCGAGCGGTGTTTCTTCATCGGAGATATCATGTCCAAAATGGAGAAATTTCTTCTCGATACGACCGCTGTCAAGAGCATGCAGCCCGGCTAGTTTGAGACCATGGTGTTGTCCTGCCTCCCAAATGATGTCAAAGCCGTGTCTGGCCATATCGGCTGGAAGATAAATCTCCCAGCCTAACTCACCCACATAAGAGACGCGACTTGCACGACCCACCGCACAGCCTACTTCAACCTCTCGGGAGGTCCCAAATGGAAATTCTGATGTTTCCAGACTAATCCCCAAAACATCGATCAGCAGGGCTCGGGAGTTCGGCCCCATGATTCCCAACACCGCCTGTGCGTTAGTGATATCGGTAACAGTACAAAAGGCATCAGATGGAATATTTCGAGACAACCAGTCAAGATCCCGGTGGGTCACGGCAGCAGCACTGACTACCAGAAAGCGATGTTCATCCAGGCGAGTTACGGTCAAATCCGCTTCAATGCCTCCTCGCTCGTTCAGCCAGTGGGTATAGACGATCCTGTCCTTGGGTACATCAATATCGGCAGAACAGATTCTCTGCAGAACCGCACAACTATCCCGTCCCTGAATCAGATATTTTGAAAAAGAACTCTGGTCAAATAATGCTACTCCAGTTCGAAAAGCCATGTGCTCTGCCGCTGAATATTCAAACCAGTTCTGTATCCCAAAGCTATACTGGTAAGCAGGCTCTACGCCCTCAGGAGCGAACCAGTTGGGCCGTTCCCAGCCAGCAGTCTCTCCAAAACAGGCATTGTGTGCGACGAGCTTCTCATGAATCGGAGAATGTCGAACATCGCGTGAGGTTTCCATCTGCCTGTACGGCCAGTGGTTGTCATAGAGTAGCCCTAGAGTCTCACTGACCCGGTTTTCTATATACCTCTGCGTACCCTGAAAGCGGTACATTCTTCGAATATCGTTACTCCATAAATCCATTGGCGCATAACCAAGATGCATCCATTCCGACACGACCTTGCCTACACCTCCAGCACTTTGTATGCCTATCGAATTCAATCCTGCTGCCACAAAGAAATTCTTGACCTCGGGCACCTCTCCAATATGAAACTGATCATCTGGCGTAAAACTCTCCGGCCCACAGAAAAACTTCCGCCACCCGGCTTCCAAAAGAATCGGAACCCTTGGCAGGGATTTTTCGAGAATGTCCATCACCTGATCTTCAAAGTGCCCGTCTATCTCATCAAAACAGAAATCATCCGGTATCCCTGATTGCCCCCAGGGAATAGCATTGGACTCAAACTGCCCCACTAGCATACTCCCGGCATCAGGTTTGTAGTAAGTACACCGGTCGTGGTCCCTCAAGACCGGCAACTCCAGTGAAATATCAAGTTTTTCAGTGACTGCGTAATAGTGCTCACAAGCGTGCAAGGGAATATTCACGCCCGCCATTTTTCCGACTTCGCGAGCCCACATGCCGGCACAATTAACCACATAATCCGACTGGATATCACCTCGATTCGTGGTCACGCCTATGACTTTTCCATTCTCGACCCCGATACCGATAACCTTGATATCTTCCAGGCAAACTGCGCCCCGGGCCCGGGCCCCCTTTACAAAAGCTGCGGTAACATCGACCGGGCTTGCAAAACCATCCTGATGAACCCAGGTTGCACCCAATAAATCGGCAGTTTCAAGGAGCGGATATAACTCCTTAGCCTCATCCGGACTCAGGACATCGACCTGAGTCACTCCGAATGCATTGTTCATTGAAGCGACCCGTTTCAGCTCCTCGAAGCGGGCTTCGCTATGCGCTACCGAGATGGAACCTACCTGCTTGAATCCAGTAGATTGCCCGGTTTCTTCTTCGATTTCGCGCAAAATCGACATCGAATACTCAGCCAGTTTTGCATGATTTTCAGAAGTACGCATGGTGCCGATCAATCCTGCTGCATGCCAAGTCGTTCCACAACTGAACTGCTTGCGTTCCAGCAGCACTACATCTTGCCAGCCGAGTCTTGCCAAATGGTAAGCAACACTCGACCCAATAACGCCGCCGCCAATAATGACAGCACTTGCCGATGAAGGAATTTTTGTGGTCATGGAATGAATTCGTTATGCTGGGGGCACCCCCCAAATCACTTGATTTGGTGAGGGGGTTAATATACCACTTTACTTGTCAAACGAGTTCCTTCGAATTGTGCCCTAATCTATAAATAGAGCAGTCCGTGTCAGGCGCGAAGTCCTATGCGCTGTAGGTTACAGCC
>VXPI01000403.1:3339-4615 GCA_009839585.1 Gammaproteobacteria bacterium | reverse complement strand
GCACGGTAAAGGCCGTGTCACCGTGGGACGGACTGTAAATCATGCCCTTGGATATCAGCGAATTGCGTACGGGAGCAACCGTAGTGCTTTTCCGGTTCAGGATATTGGCAATATCGCCTGATCGGTGGGGCCCGGAACCCAGTTCAGCCATGGCGCGCATGTAGTTCTTTTGTGATGGAGTCAGCCGATCAAGGCGCACACGGAAAAAGCTTGCGTCGAGTTCGGCGAGTGCTGTTACAGTAGCACGTTGCGTGTCCCCGAGTTCAATGGGGGATGAGTCTGCGACCTCCCAGCTGTGCTTGCCCCATTCCTGAAGAAAGTATGGCTATCCTTCTGTATGGCGAAGGATATGTGAGATTGCATCGGGGCTGAACGTAACCCCCTCATTTTCGGCAGGTACGGTCAGGGCCTTGCAGGCATCGTTGTCGTTAAGACGGTCGATGTGCACGAACTCAAAGAGCCGTTCCGCGTAGGATTTTGCGCTACCTGTCTGTCCGACCAGTTGCGGCAGTCCCGCCGCAACCATGGTAACAGGCAACTGTTCCTGGGCTACATTGTGCAGTGCTCCAATCAGAGAGGCAAGCTGATCTTCCTGGACATACTGCAATTCATCAATGTAGAGCACGATAGCAGTATTCCTTTCAACAGCAGTTTTCCCGAGAGTTAACAGCAGATCCGAGAGATCCATATCGAGATCGCTACTGTCTGCAAGCCCGGTTTCGGGGATGACATCGATGCTCAGTTCTATATCCTGATATTTTACTTCCAGAGCACGGGCGAAACCCGCCAGTGCTCTCATGCCTTTTAGCACATTGTCCCTTAGTGCTTCACCTCGACTAAAACGCAAAAGTGCTGAGCGTAATGCCGGAATGAGCAAGGCAGGAAGAGATCGTCCATCAGGAATTTCCATTCTGACACTGGCAATGCCTCGAGCCTCTGCATCCAGACGGATTCGGTTGAGCAGAACAGACTTGCCGACCCCTCGCAGTCCATAGAGGATGAAGCTCCGAGCAGGTTTCCTTGCTCGTATGCGATCCAGGGCCACGGCGGCCCTTTCCATCAATTCGTCTCGACCTGCGAGTTCCGGCGGGGGCGTACCTGCGCCGGGTGCATAAGGGTTCTGCCTTGGATACATATCAAGAGATTTTATCCAAGTTTATCGTTTTTCGATAATATAGGGTAAATTCGATATAAATCCATAATCACAAGATGACAGAAAGTGGATGAAAGCATTTCGGGACATATCCCCTGGCAGAAAATTTCGCCTTGAGGGATC
>VXPI01000403.1:0-3329 GCA_009839585.1 Gammaproteobacteria bacterium | reverse complement strand
GTCTTGATAAACATACGGCTACATCTTTGGCCAGTCCCTTTTCAAGCCGACTTTGCAGACGTACCCCAATTGTGTCCTGAATAGCATCATCGTATGCTTGCAGGCCATCCCGCAGAATGTCAGCTGATTGCCTCCATGCCAACTCCTGATCAAGTGCAAGCAGAGCAGATTGATAGTGTTCCATGGCAAGTCCGACATCCGGCTCCTGTCCCGCGATGGCACGTCGTGCGTCAGTCAGGGAAAAGCGGATGGCATCAACCCCGGTCAAGGCGCTCAATTCAATTTCTGTTAACGTAAACTGTTCAACAACATGGTCGACGTTCCCGGGTGTAATGGTGGCTTCAAGCAGGGATCGTAAATTTTCGATATCCTTCCTCATGTCAGCCAACGCCTTTTGCTCATGCAACACGGCAAGCACCTGCTGTATCGGCCCATAAGCGGCATCAACATTTCTTCTGTAGGCACTCAGGTCTGATTTGCTGGCCTTCTCAAGCGCCTTGTATTCGGCCCGCCTATCCTCCCAGTCGGCGGGTAGCTGATCCATCAAGGTTCTGCGCTCAAGGCCCAGATCGTAGAGGGTGCTCTTGAAACGCTCAACTTCCCGTTCACTGCTGCCACCTCTCTCGAGTCGACGAACCCGGGTTTCCAGAGACTTGATGCGTTGATCAATACTGCGAATTCTGACCTGGATTTGCCGGGTTGTTGCATGAACCGGCTTGTAGTCTTCCACATAAGTTTCGAGAGCAGCCCCGGACGCCAGGGCCTGGTCAACCAGGCCAAAGGTCCCACTGGCCAGTTCAAAGCTTTTTTCAAGAGGTGCCTGATAACGCTCTGGAAGTGGCGAAATATCAATTTGCCGGGCATTGTCTATAGCCATAACAATCCGGTCTTCATCTTCCAGATAGATCGGGAAGACTTGCTCTTCTATACAGTGTTGAAGTCTTGGGTTGACCGGAGGAGGAGCCGTATCCGCAGTCAGGAATGTTCGGTTCGGCATGTAGTTGACGAGAGGTGGAAAATAGCCGGCAATGGCCAGCCCCAGAAGCTGGAGCGCAATAAAGGCCACTGCCCCCTTGTAGATTTGCGTGGTCTTGACCTCCTTTGGTGCAACCCCTCTCAGATAAAACAGTGCAAATCCAAAAGGAGGTGTCAGAAAAGAGGTTTGTATGTTGAGGCCTACCATGACCCCCAGCCAGACGGCGGTGACATTGGCTGAGGGATCGGCAAGCAGGATTGGGGCAACAATCGGAACCACGACGACTGCGATCTCAATAAAATCCAGAAAGAAACCGAGCAGGAAGATGACCACCATGACCACTATGAATTGAGTCCAGAATCCGCCCGGCAGACCGGTCAGGAAGTCGCGCACCAGATGTTCGCCGCCGAATCCGCGAAATGCAGCGGTCAGCATGGCTGCACCGAGCAGGATGATAAAGACCATGGTTGTGGTCTTGGCAGTATCGATCATCACCTCCCTGAGCGTATTGCTGATGATGAAGGTGCGCCAGGTACTGAAGAGTATGGAAACGACAAGACAGACTACGGCAATAAATGCCAGAAACAATCCGATCGAGTCCTCCTGGCTGTCAATATTTTTTATGTTGAGATCAAAATTCCGGTGCAGGATGATTATCACCACTAGGGAAGCCAGTGAAACCAATAGGGGAATGAACCGCCTAGGGCCAGGCGGGGCGAGCCGGTATCCACCCATTATGATGGCTCCGACAGCACCGATTGCCCCGGCCTGGTTGACTGTGGCTACGCCCGTTACGATTGAACCCAGCACCGCGAATATCAGGACCAATGGCGGAATCAGGGACAAGCCAATGGAGAGAAAGAAATCCCGGTCATAGCGACCTTCATGGGGTACTGGAGGTGCGATATCGGGCTTCAGCAGGGCGCGTATGAGAATATAAAGCATGTAAATTCCAACCAGTACGAGGCCTGGAATTAATGCTCCCATGAACATGTCGCCTGCGCTTGCTGAAGTGATATCCATTTCTGCCGGCATTGAGAATTCCCCCGTTGACTCCCGATAGTCGGCCTGTCTCATTGTCCGGGCCTGATCGGTAGCATTGGCCAGCTGGTCGGCAAGTATGATCAGAACGATAGAGGGAGGGATGATTTGTCCCAGAGTTCCGGACGCGCAGATCGTTCCGGTCGCTATCGGCTTTGAATAGTTATGCCGAAGCATTGCCGGCAGGGCGATCAGGCCCATTGCAATTACCGTAGCCCCCAGTATTCCCGTAGTGGCGGCCAATAATGCGCCTACGAACACTACCGAGATGCCCAGTCCGCCCGGAATGGGGCCGAACAGTTGCGCCATGGCGACCAGCAGGTCTTCAGCAATCTTTGAGCGCTGAAGCATAATCCCCATGAATACGAACAGCGGGATTGCTATCAGGGTATCCCGCTCAACCTCCCAGTACAGGCTTCTGAAATTGGTGACTCCTGCAGTCAGCCATTCAACCGGGCCATCCTGAGCGAAATAGGAACTTGCATCACCGGTAATGGCATATCCAAAGAAAGCGGCCAGGGCGATTGAGCCAATCGCGGATCCGGGCAGTGCAAATGCTACCGGAAACCCTGAACTCAAGGCGATAATCATTAACAGGATCAGGACTCCCAGAAACACTAATTCCATTGATCAGGCCTGGCTTGCGATGGATTCGTTGGACGGTGACCGAAAACTCGAGATGTTCTCGAGAAGCAGAGCGGTGAACTGAATGGCCATGCTCGCTGCAAACACAATCAGGTAGCCAGCCATCAGGTATTTTGTATACATGCCGAAACCACTCTGTGAGATTTCAAAGCTGATAAGCGGACTGTTGATGGCACTGCCTTTGCCATGCATGCCTTGATACAGGATATTCCAGCAAAGCGGCAATCCCAGAAGAAGAGATCCAAGGATATTGGAGAGGGCTTTTCCCCGAGGGGTGAAATTGGTGTAGAAGACATCAACCCGGACATGCCCGTCATGCATTAGCGCGTATGCACTGGCAAACAGGAACAGGCCGGCATACCAGAAGCGCACAAGGTCGCCCATGAAGGCCTGTTCGTAGGAAAAAATGAAACGGGTAATGACGATCAGAAATTCTGCCGCGACAATCAGAAGGGCAAGCCAGGTGAATCCTAACCCGCGATGGTACAAGGCAATCAATGCGCCGATAGCCAGCAGTGGATAATGAACGTACGTTCCTCGAAAGATGGAACGACCTAATTGGGTTGCCAAATGATCGCCGACCAGCATAGGCAGGAAGCCTTCCACTCGAAGAAAGGAGATCAGTCCATCCACAATGCCGATCAAGAGCACCGCCCAGAATGCTGAC
>VXPI01000253.1 GCA_009839585.1 Gammaproteobacteria bacterium | reverse complement strand
TCTTCAGACCATCAAGGCATGCTGCGTTGCCTGCTTTGCGCATGCAACAGAGGCGTACGGCGGTAGTGCGTATGGTGCCCGACAGCGTAGGCGATTTCTCCAAGTGGTGCGATTGACAACGTTTTGGGCATTGTTGAGTGCCTGCTCCTTCAGCCTGCTTTTTCTTATCGCTGGCGGTACCATTATTGGCTGGTTTACCCATCTCCCAACAATCGTCGAGCTGTCCAGACAGTATCTGCCGTGGATGATTGCCCTGCCCTTGTTTTCATTCTTGAGTTTTCAGCTTGATGGCCTGTTTATTGGGGTTGGCCATACCCGACAGATGCGAAATGCGATGCTTCTCTCAATGGCTGGATATTTGTTGCTGGCATATTTTTTTCAGTCATGGATGGGCAACCATGGATTGTTTCTAGCCTTGACCTGTTTCATGACGCTAAGGGCCGTTACACTGCTTTGCTACTACCCGGCCATAGTTCAATCCATCCATACCCGGACCAGTTAAACCTAGTCTGTCCAGTGAAACAGGCAGATCAGAACAGGGACTTTTTGATGAATTCGCCAATGCAGCGGATTTCTTCGGGATGCACGGAATGCGGGATTGGATAGGTTTTCCATTCAACCGAATACCCCAGACCTTGCAGGATATTGCGGCTTAGCATAGCGGCCGAAATGTTGATTAGTGGGTCCATGACCCCGTGTGCATAGAAGATCGGTGTGTCGGCATTCGCGGGATTCTTTTCCTGTTCCAATTGTGACCCGAAAGGCATGTAGGTGGATAGGGCGATAATCCCGGCCAGACGTTCCTTCATGCGCAGTCCGGCATACAGTGCGATGGCTCCGCCTTGTGAAAATCCGGCAAGAATGATGTTCCCAGTCGGTATGCCTTGACTGTTTTGTCTGGAAATTAACCCGGAGACGATGTGTTGAGATTCCGTTATCCCAATACGATCTTCCTCGAATCCGCTCTCGCCAAGAATTGGCATGCCGACAATATCGTACCAGCCGCGCATAACCATCCCGCCGTTCACGGTAATCGGTCGATGAGGAGCGTGTGGGAAGAGAAAGCGGACGGGGTATTCATGACCCAGGTTGAACTCTGGGACAATAGGCACAAAATCATTGCCATCGGCTCCCAATCCGTGTAACCATATAATGGCGTGTTGTGGATTGGGTCCAGTTTGAGTTTGAATACATTCCACACTATGATTTTCCGAGTCCATTTCAAGTACCGTCGTTTGATGAATTTGTGATTGTCCGCATGAGATTCGATATCGGGAGTAGATATGGCAAGGCATCCAGAGTCGGGCATTATATCCAACACGTCAGGTTGTGTAGAAATACCTCCGATCGGCATCGTGATGCCTCATGAATCGGAATCAGATACGGCAAATTGATGTTGATTTTGAAAACGGCATGGTCAAACAGGGCGCTGTTCCGATGATATTGACTGGCTCCGCAAGTGGTTTCAGATGGAAAAACCACGCTGTGTTTTTCTGTCCGCCGTTGTTCCGGCGTTTGATGAATTACGCATGATCTCACAGTACACAAAGGGAGTCTTGTATGCCCTGCTTGGCGGGGCCTGTCTCAGCACTTCGGGAGTGTTGATGCGCAATCTTGAGCTTGCCGATGGCTGGGATGTCCTGTTCTACCGTTCCATGGCATTCTTATTGGCAATCAGCCTCTATATCTGGTATCGCTATCGGCGTGGCATGTTCCGTGCCATTTATGTGGTTGGCCGAAAAGGTGTATTGGCCGCTGTGCTATTGGGCACAGCTTCGGTGTGTTATATCTTTGCAATACTGAATACAACCGTTGCCAATGTGGTTTTTATCATTGGCTCAAGTCCGTTGGTTACAGCATTGGTGGCCTGGATATTCATTGGCGAGAGAGTCCGGAAATCCGGACTGGCGGCCATGTTGCTGGCGGCAACCGGGATCGGACTCATGGTTGTAGATGGTATGACAGGAGGTGGAATGCCGGGTATTTTGCTTGCTATGGCCATGGTGACCCTATTTGCGTTTTATCTCCTCATTCTTCGATCGAATCGGCATATCGATCAGGTTCCCACAACCGGACTTTCGGGAGCTGTCGCTTTGGCGATTGCCATGATGATGGTTCAGCAATTCGAGATAAGTCTGCATGACCTGATTATTTGTCTGGTCCTGGGGGTTTTTCAGTTTGGGTTGGGTTTTCTGTTCCTGACGCTATCTGCACGTCATATACCGGCTGCTGAAGTTGCCCTGTTCGCCTTGAGTGAGTCGGTACTGGCGCCGCTATGGGTCTGGATCGGGGTGAACGAAGTCCCAAGCCAGTTCACAATCTATGGCAGCGCTCTGGTTTTCCTGTCGGTAATCGGATACTGTGTGGTCTCAATCCGGAACCGGAATAAGCTTGAACTGGATTCGTCATGAGTCAACCACCTTCAATCGAACAACAGTTTCCATTTCCCTCAAGGCGGGCATCTGTAATGGGCCGGAACATGGTTGCAACATCACAGCCACTCGCGGTCCAGGCAGGGGTTCGGGCTCTGCAAAGTGGCGGTAATGCCGTTGATGCGGCGCTTGCTTCAGCGATAACGTTGACGGTCGTTGAGCCAACCATGAATGGCATTGGCAGTGATGCATTCTGCATACTCTGGGATGGCAAGTCACTGCATGGACTCAATGCTTCGGGGCGAAGCTTCAGGGCTATGCAGATCAATGATTTTCAAGGTCAGTCCAGCATGCCGGAACGTGGGTGGGATACGGTAACGGTGCCCGGAGCGGTCAGTGCCTGGGTTGCGCTCTCCGAGCGATTTGGAAAACTGCCCTTTGAACGTTTATTCGAAGATGCGATCCGGTATGCCGATGAAGGATTTCAGGTAACCCCGATCACGGCTCGTCTCTGGGATGAGGCGAAATCGACATTCGACGGGTTTGAGGATTTTGGGGTGTTTTTACCGAATGGATCGGCCCCGGGGGCAGGCGAGTTGTTCCGTTTTCCCGATCAAGCCCGAACGCTTCAGAAAATCGCAAGTAGCCGTGGCGAGAGTTTTTACCGGGGCGAATTGGCCGAGTGCATGGTACGTGCCAGTCAGCGTGATGGCGGAAAAATGACGATGGCCGACCTCGAGAATCACGAGTGCGAGTGGGTGGAGCCGATCAGCCATGATTATCACGGATACACCCTGCATGAAATCCCGCCCAATGGCCAAGGTCTTGGTGCCCTGATCATGCTCGGCATTTTGGAATATACGCGGATTGACGAGTATGAGCCAGATTCGGCTGATGCACTGCACTGCCAGATTGAGTGCATGAAACTCGCTTTTGCCGATACGTTCCGTTATGTCAGTGATCCTGCATGTTCTGACATGGATGTTCACCGTTTGCTGGATTCGAAGTATCTGGCAAGTCGTGCCAGACTGGTTGACATGAGTCGTTCGGCAGAGCCGAATCCAGGCATTCCGCCCGGTAGCGGGACCGTCTATCTGACTTCAGCTGATGCGTCAGGGATGATGGTTTCCTTCATTCAGAGCAATTATGCCGGGTTCGGTTCCGGCATCGTGATACCGGGAACCGGTATCAGTCTTCAGAACCGGGGTTCCGCATTCAATTTACAAGAAGGTCATCCGAATTGCCTAGCTGGCGGCAAGCGTCCATTTCACACCATTATTCCTGCGTTTTTGTCTCATGCTGGCAAACCCGTGATGAGTTTTGGCGTGATGGGTGCACATATGCAGGCTCAAGGCCATGCACAGATGTTGATCCGGGTGCTTGATCAGGGTTTAAGTCCTCAAGCGGCGATTGATGCTCCACGTTGGCAGGTGTGTAGGGACAACTCGATTTTGCTGGAGTCTGGGTATGGGGATCAGGTCAGGGAGGGGTTGCGGGCCCGGGGTCATGTTGTTCACGATTTCGAGTTCGAGCAGATTTTTGAGATGGGTGGTGCACAGATGATCTTGAAGACTGGGGCCGGATATGTTGGGGGTAGCGATCCCAGAAAAGATGGAATGGCGGGTTCGTATTAAATCTCCCCAAAACAGTCCGACCCGGACGGCGCAAGTAATTTTCCCAGGAAGAGTCGTGCGAGATGGGACCTGTAGGAAGAGACTTCATATCCGTGTGATTCCGCGGTACTGCACTGCCACCTGCATCACCTCATCAACCGAGGCCTTGCGGTGGGACACCTCGCTCATGCGACGGTCTGGCAGCCACTGGTAACTCTCCTCCCCGTAACGATACACGCAACGCCGGAAAGTGCGCGAACATACCCCCAGCTGGGAGGCCCCTGTTTTTCGACTGTGGGGCGGGAATGCTCGCGTGCGCCGGGCCGAGCAGCGCCCGCTACGCCGGCAGTCTGCACCCGGGCTTCGGCCATTCCGCGGACGTCCGGGTGGCGGCTGGAGCCGGATTCGCCGGGTGCGCGGGACCTGTCCTTCGGGCTGTAAGGCGGCGCACCGGGAGAGCGACGGGCATCCCTGGAGAATGTGCTCGGCTTCGAGTTCGCCCTGCGCTGGTGAGGCGGGGAGGGGTCCCGTCTCCTGTATCTGGCCTGTCATCCCCGCACCAGGCTCTTGCTATGCTAGGTGCTGGGGGATGCCATCCCCATGATCCCTCTCGGACAGCTGGGTGATCGAGGCCTGCTGCACAG